>JBCCIS010000019.1 GCA_039028155.1 Pseudomonadota bacterium | reverse complement strand
CTTTGCTCTATCCTGCATATAGCCGGGAATGGTGGGATGAACGGCATGGGGGTCACGGCCCCGCAAGACGCCCGATTGTTCAATAATTTCGGCGACGGCTTCTTCCTGGCGATACGCCATCAGATGAATGCCTGCAACCCCTTCAATCTCGCGAATCTGCTGAATCAGGTCGACGCACAGGCGTTTGCCCTCCTGTTTCTGCTTTTCCGCGCCTTTCAGGCGATCGATCACGTTGTCGGGTATATGCACGCCCGGCACGTTGGAGCGAATCCACCCTGCCGCCTTGGCCGAGGCCAATGGCCCGACACCGACCAGAATGAAGCACTGCTCATGCAGACCCATGTCGCGCACACGTTCCATGTAGCGTTCCAGCATGGGGATGTCATAGCAGTACTGCGTCTGGACGAACTGCGCGCCGGCCGCGATCTTCTTGGCGAGCCGCAAAGGCCGGAAATCATAGGGCGGCGCGAACGGGTTGGCGGCCGCACCCAGGAACACCTCCGGTGCCTTATCGAGCTTGCGGCCCGACAGCAACTGCGAGTCATCACGCAGCGTACGAATCGTCTCCAACAGCGACATGCAGTCGAAGTCGAAGACCGGTTTGGCCTCCGGCTGGTCACCGCATTGCACGCCGTCGCCGGTCAGGCACAGAATGTTGCCGACGCCCATGGCGGCCGCGCCGAGCACGTCACCCTGGATGGCGATGCGGTTCCTGTCGCGGCAAGAGATCTGCATCACCGGCGCGTAACCGACGCGGGTCAACAGAGAACAAACGCCGACGCTCGACATATGACAGTTGGCACCAGACCCATCGGTCGCGTTGATCGCGTCGACCCAGCCATCGAAAATGCTGGCGCGTTCAAAGACGTCCATGGGGTTGGCCGAATCCGGCGGCGACAGCTCGGCGGTGACGGCAAACTCGCCGGCGCGCAGGATGCGCTCCAAACGACCGCGCGACGTGTGACCGGGCAGGGGCTCCAGTGGCGCGCCCGGGTCGATTGGTCCGGGATCGACCATCTCCGGATAGGCCATGCCCTCATTGAGCGGACCGACCTGTTGATCGCGATCGGTGTCGTCGGTCATCGGATGGTGTTACTGGCGAAACCGCGCGCCGTCGCTTTGGCCGGCGCAATCTTGCCATCTCTCTTCGCGCGGATCTCGCGGATCACCCGCAGCCAGGAAGACTTGCCCTTCAGCTGGTTGTCGACCGGTTTTTGAACGTCCAGGATGCTGGCCTTGCCGAACAAATCCTGACTGCCTTCCCACGCCTTGACCCAGACACACGGCATGTCGGGCTTCACCTCGCACATCATGTTGGCGCGCACACCGCCGCACGGCCCATTGCGCAGGTTTTTCGGGCAGTTCATCGGACACGACATGCCGGTCGACGACAGGGCGCATTGGCCGCACATCTGGCAATCGAACATCGCGCCTTTGATGCCGCGTTCGACGACGGCGACCGGTTTTTCCAGACGCTCATAGCCGATGGCGCGCACCAGGGGTTCGCAGGCCGCGATGGTGCCTTCGAAGACGTGATAGAGGCGCATCAGCCCCTTGGCGTTGCGGACCGACCAATGACGAAGTGCGAGCATGGCGGGTCTCTCCTTGTGCCCGGCTAACCGCGTATGCCGTATTCGGTGAGTGTTTCGGCGATCGCCTTTTCGCCGCGCGGCGCCATCAGGTGCGCGCCGGCGACGCCATCGATCTCGCGGAACTGTTCGATCAGCTCGGCGCAGATCTTGCGCCCCTCGGCGCGCTGATCCACCGCTCCTTCCAGGCGCGCGATGATGGCGTCAGGCACATGAACGCCGAACAGGTTCTCGGTCATCCAGCGCGCCGACTTGGCCGACGCCAACGGCCCCACACCGACTATGAAGTAGGCCTTCTCGGGGATGCCGTGGTCGTTCAACACCGCCATGTAACGCTTCAGCACCTCGATGTCATAGGCGAACTGGGTCTGAAAGAAATCCGCGCCTGCCTCAATCTTGGCTTCCAGGCCGCCGGGCTTGAAATCGGGATCGGGATCGCGCGGGCTATCGGCGGCACCGATAAAGAGTTTCGGCGCGGGGTCGATCGCGCGGCCTGACGGCGACGGGAAGGTGCCTTCATCGCGCATCTGGCGCGCCATCGACATCAGGCCGCGGCTGTCAACGTCCTCGACCGGCTTGGCGTCAGGCTGATCGCCATTGGTGATGCTGTCGCCGTGCAGGCACAGGATGTTCGGGATGCCGAGTGCCGGCCCGCCGATGAACTCGCCCTGAATCGCCAGGCGGTTGCGGTCGCGCACGGTAAACTGCAGGACCGGCTCGATGCCGTTCTTCGCCATCACCGCCGAACATGCCATGGCCGACATGTGGGCGCGCGCGCCGGCGCCGTCGGTCACGTTGACCGCATCGACCAGGCCCTTCAGGCAGTCGACCTTGGCCATAACGCTGGCCTCGTCGGCGCCGTCCGGCGGCGTTGTCTCGGCGGTGATGACAAACTCACCGGCGGCGAGCTTTTTCTCCAGGGTACCGTTCGACTTCATCAAAAGAACCTTGTTGCTAGGACTCGGGCTTCATGCCGCCGGCCTTGATGTAGGCGGACAGCACGGTATCCGGGTACGTGTTTTCGATCTCCGCGGCCATACGCTCGGCCTCGGCTTCCAGATCATCGCCGCAATCGACGGCTTCGCCGCGGTGCCATTGTTCGAGATAGGCGTCGGTGCCAGAGAGCTTGGCCAGCATGGCGGCCTGGTCGATCGCCTTTTCGAAGCGTTCGGGCAGAACGCGCTTGGCGTTCTTGCGCCCGGCCTTGACGATCACCTGCGCGGGAATATCGCGCCAATAGACGACGGTGGCTTTGGCCATGACGGTGTTTCCTAGCTGGTGG
The DNA here is from genome assembly GCA_039028155.1 of Pseudomonadota bacterium. NCBI lineage: Bacteria > Pseudomonadati > Pseudomonadota > Pseudomonadota bacterium. Next base: position 77,571 of record JBCCIS010000019.1, on the reverse strand, counting down.
CTTTGGCGAGTAGGGGCGCGATGCCGCCGTAGCCGGTGAAGATGTAGCGGTATTCAAGGCCCAGCTTGTCAGCGGCGGCCTTGGCCTTTTCCTGCAGCGCCTCGTCCTCGATCTGGGCCAGATAGACGACGGCGGTGTAGTTGCCGAAATACATTGGCAACAGCTCGGGATGACGATCGATCCCCAGACCCTTCCAGATCAGCGTATCGAAGTGTTTGGCCAGGTAATCGGTCAGGTAGAAACAGGTGGGATCGTTGTCGTGCAGCGCATCGAAGTCCTGGGTGCCCATGTAGAACTGATAGCAATGGGCGCCGTCGATCCGTTCGACGCCTTCTTCTTCCAGCACCTCGTCCAACAGGCCGCCAGTGCCGCAATCGCCATAGGCGACAAAGATGTTGTCAAAGCGGTCGCGGTTCTCGCGGATCTTCTGACGCACGCCGTCAGGGATCTTCTGCGGTGTGTTATGCCAGATCGCCGGCAAGCACTGGACTTCCAAGCTGGTCCAGCCATGGGTTCGGATAAGGGCCATGATTTCCCACGCCAGAGCGCCGCAAGCGATGATCAGGCTGCCTGAGGAGCCTGCCATCGAGATCTCATTGGGCGGCGGCGGAGTTCGACTTGCGCCGCTCCGCAACCAAGGTCTTGGCGGTTTCGACCGCCACCGCCGCGTCGCGGCAATAGGCGTCGGCCCCGACACTGTCGGCAAAGGCCTCGTTCAGCGGCGCGCCGCCGACCAGGACGGTGTAGTCGTCGCGAATGCCCTGTTCCGTCATGGTGTCGATGACGACCTTCATATAGGGCATGGTCGTGGTCAAAAGCGCCGACATGCCCAGGAAGTCCGGCTTGTGCTCCTCAAGCGCCTCCAGGTACTTCTCGACATCGTTGTTGATGCCGATGTCGTAGACGTCGAAGCCCGCGCCTTCCAGCATCATGCCGACCAGGTTCTTGCCGATGTCGTGGATGTCGCCCTTCACCGTGCCGATCACGATCGAGCCCTGCTTGGGCGCGCCGGTCTCGGCCAGAAGCGGGCGCAGGATAACCATGCCCGCCTTCATCGAATTGGCGGCCAGCAGAACCTCCGGCACGAACAGGATGCCGTCGCGGAAGTCGATGCCGACAATCCGCATGCCCTCGACCAGCGCCTCGGTCAGGACCTTGTAAGGTGCCCAGCCGCGCTCGAGCAGGATGTTGACACCCTCGACGATCTCGTCGGCAAGACCGTCGTACAGATCCTCATGCATCTGCTGGGTGAGTTCGTCGTCATCCAGGGTGCTAAGGTCGAGATCGTCTTCTTCTTCGGCCATACCACGCTCCCGCTAAAACGCCGGAAAATCGGGCGAAACAACGTCACGTACGCTCGCTCAGTCCGGCAATCTAAGACACTCGCGACACGGACTAGTCCGCATTCGACACCGGCGGCTCGTTTATCACAAGGCGTGATCGCAGCACCATAGGGATTCCGTGGGGTTGGACGTTTTTGTGCGGGCGCGAAACTGTTCCAAACACGAACCCTTCGACACATCTTATGCGCGCTATCTGGACGGATTGGTGCGGCCCGCATTTCTGTTTTGACAGCGCGGGCCCTTAAGCCTCCAAATGTCTGCGGGAGGAATTGCAATGGCGGCAACCACGAAGCCAAGGCGCGGCGGTAGGGCGGCAAGGCGGCGCGAACGCGTCGGCGGTCCCCTGGTCCAGAAGCGTCACATCACGCGAGAGATCCCGGTCTACGAGCTCTTGGACCAGGCCGGGCTTGATCTGATCCACGACACCTCCATGCAGATTTTGGAGGAGATCGGCATCGACTTCCGCGACGAGACCGCGCTGGCCCAATGGAAGGAGGCGGGCGCCGAGGTCAAGGGCGAGCGCGTGCGCATACCCCGCGAGTTGATCGCCGAAAAGCTCGACATGATCCCGGAGACCTATACCCAGGTCGCGCGCAATCCCGAACGCAGTGTCGAGATCGGTGGGCGCAACACGGTCTTCGCGCCGACCTTCGGCTCGCCCTTTGTGCGCGACTTCGACAACCAGCGCCGCTACGCGACGCTGGAGGACCTGCAGAATTTCATCAAGCTGACCTATATGACGCCGGCGCTGCACCACGACGGCGGTATCATCTGCGAGCCGATTGACGTGCCGGTGCCCAAGCGGCACCTGGATATCGTCTACAGCCACATCAAGCTCAGCGACAAACCGTTCATGGGTGTGCAGTCGGCGCCGGAGCGCGCGCTCGATTCGTGCCGCATGTGCGAGATCCTGTTTGGCGCCGACGTCATGCGGGAGAACGTCGTGATGACGTCGGTCGTGAACTGCAACTCGCCACTGGTGTGGGACGAATCCATGCTGGGATCCCTGCGTCACTACGCCGCGCACCGCCAGGCGGTTTTGATCACGCCCTTCATCATGGCCGGTGCCATGGCCCCGGTCGCGACCGCCGGCGCCGTCGCCCAATTGAACGCCGAGGTGACCGCAGGCCTTGCCTATGCCCAGTTGGTCAATCCGGGAACGCCGATGGTCTTCGGCAGTTTTCTCAGCACCGTCTCCATGCAGTCAGGCGCACCGATGATGGGGACGCCCGAGACGCTCCAGATGATCTATTGCTGCACCCAGCTCGCGCGCCGCTACAAGGTGCCGGTGCGCTCCGGCGGCATGCTGACCGGCGCCAAGGTGGCCGACGCGCAGGCGGCTTACGAGAGCATGCAGACGATGACGGCGACCTTGCAGGCCGGCACCAACTTTATCCTGCATTCGGCCGGCTGGCTGGAGGCGGGGCTAGCCGCCGGTTACGCCAAGTTCATCATGGATGCCGAGCAGATCGCGATGCTGCAAAGCTTTTCCGAAGGCATCGATCTCTCCGACAACGGCCTTGCCATGGACGCGGTGCGCGAGGTCGGGCCGGGCAGCCACTACCTCGGCTGTGAGCACACGCAGCGCAATTATCTCTCCGGCTTCTTCATTCCCGAGGTTGCCGATAACAACAGCTTCGAGCAGTGGGAAGCCGAGGGCGCCCAGACCCATGAACAGCGCGCGGTCCGGATCGCCAAGGACAGGCTCGCGCAATACGAACCGCCGCCGCTTGATGAGGGACTCGACGAAGCACTGCAGGATTTCATGGCACGGCGTCGGGCCGAGCTGCCCGACGGCGTCGCCTGATCCGTGACGTCGAGTCCCGGAACCGCCACGGCGGACTCTCGGTTCGTCGAGAGTTACGGGCGCGGCATTGTCCTGGTGACCGCGGCGGGTTTGCTGTGGAGTAGCGGCGGCCTGTTGTTTCGTTGGGTCGATACCGCCAGCGAGTGGCAGATCATCGTGTGGCGCACGTTTTTTCTGGGGCTCTCGGCGCTGCTTTATGTTCTCTGGCGTTATCGCGGTGGCGTGTGGCAGGCGATCCGCAGCATCGGATGGTGGGGGCTGATTGGCGGTCTGGGCCTGGCGCTCGCCAACACCGCCTTCATCTTTTCGCTCTCCATGACCTATGTGGCGAACACGCTGCTGATCCTGGGCGTGTCGCCTTTCCTTGCCGCGCTTCTGGCCTGGGTGCTGCTGCGCGAGAAGGTACGGCGCGCGACCGTGTTGTCGATGCTCATCGTCGTGCCGGGCTTGGTAATCATGGTCTCCGGTGGGCTCGGCACAGGTCGGGTGCTCGGTGATCTCCTCGCGTTAGGCGCGGTCGCCGGTTTCGCCTTGTTCAGCGTCTGCATCCGCGCGGGGCGTCACGGTGACATGATGCCGACGGTCTTTGTCGCCGGTCTGATTTCGTGCGTTGTCGCCACGACGGTCGTGGTCGCCGGAGGCGACACGATATGGATCAGCGGCCATGACATCGGCATGGGATTCTTGATGGGGTTCGCGCAGGTGTTTTTGGGCCTGACGCTCTATATCGCGGGCTCACGCCATCTGCCGGCGGCCGAGCTCGCCTTGCTGTCCCTGACGGAGGTGGTCATCGGACCGTTCTGGGTCTGGCTCGTGTTCGGCGAGATCCCGGTCGAACACACCTTCTATGGCGGCGCGCTGGTGCTGGTCGCGGTGATCTTGAACGCGCTGACCGGCATCCGCCGCCGCCACCCGCTGCCGCAGGTTTAGGTCAGCCGCAACGCGGCGCGTCGTCCAACTCCATCAGCCCCCGCGACACCATGCGGTCTGCGAGTGTCTTGCCAAACTCGTCGCGCGCGCAAAGATCGATGTCCGATTCAAGCAGCGTTTCCAGTATGGCGCGGAAGGCGGGGGTGTCGACGTAGTAGGGGCTCGACTCGTCCAGTTCTATCTGGCTGACGGCGCTGAAGGCCAGGTTGGGTGGAAGGACCCCCGGCGTGGTTTGCGCGCCTTCGTCAAGCGTCAGCCGCGCCGCCACGAGCTTCGCAAACAATTGGGCATCGGCGTCGTTCAGGGCTTGCCACAGCAAATTGACGTCCGGTGCCAGACCGGCCTGCAGCAGCAGGTCGAAGGTTGCCAGGCGCGAGGCCTCCTCATCAGGGCCACGTGCGTCCGGTTCGAATCGGTCATGGCCCAGGGCGAAGAACAACGCTTCGCGGGCACATGGTGTTCCCGCACGCACAATCGAGAGATTGTCAGCAATCAACGTCGCGCGCACGTCCGCCTCCGCCGTCGCCAGTTCCTGGTAGAACGTCATGGCAGCCTCGCACGCGCGTTCCTTCTGAACGTGGTTCCAGGCCCACACGGCGGCCGCGCTAATCACGATCAGCACAATCACCCCGGCGCCAATCCCGATGGGATCGGAGAGACCACGCGTGGCCAAAAGGTAGATGCAGTAGCAGAATGCGACGCCACCCCAGGCCAGCAGCGCGATTACCGCGAAGGTGTAGTAGCTAAGCCGCTCCCATGGCCCGGTCTGAAACGCGGCAGTCGCGAACAAGACGCCGGCCACGATCAGGAACGGCAGGGAGATGTAAACGAAGATCATGAGGGTCCGTGGCAGGCGCACGTAAATCTACCAGCCGCCGCCACCACCACCGCCGCCACCGCCACCGGATGAGCCGCCACCGGATGAGCCGCCAGAGCTGCTGCTGCTCGGGCGGGTCGAGGCCGACGATACGGTCGTGGACAGAGAGCTGGAGAGCGTCGAGGTCATCGATGACAGCTGCGAGATACCGCGATGGGAACGGTACCAGCGCGGGCGATAGGTGCTGTCGTTTAGCTGCTCGGGCGGAATCTGCGCCTCGAAGTGTTCAGTCCAGGCCTCCGCCACGTCGAGCGCCATGGCGTAGGGCAGGTGGCGTTCAAAGAGCTCCAGGGTCATCGCCGGTTCGGTGCCAAACATGTTCATGCGGTCGGACTCGGCGACGGAGAGATAGAGTTTGTAGCCCTCGATCTCGTCCATGACCTGGCGACCGTGCATGGTCGGCGCGCGCAGCAGGAACCAGAAAAGAACGACAGTGCCGGCGTTCAGCAGCATGATGATGAAGACCGGCAGCGAGATCATCGTCGCGGCGAAACTCAACGCGCCGATCGCGGGCGCGGAGAACATGACCGCGAAAACCAGGCCGGCAAGCAAGCCGATCAGACGGCGCGCGGAGAACTCGAACTTGCCGGCGACCAGCGGCGCCAGTCTGATCCACAGCATCGCCGCGCCGAAGCCGAAGGCGAGACCGAATAGTGACAGAAAGCCGACGATGAACAGATCGTCCAGACGCTGCGCGTCAACGACCGCGGCGATCACGGCGCTGATCACGGCCAAGGCTGTTCCGCCGGCCCAAGCACCCCGGTTTTTGCGGAAGTAGACGTCTGTGTATTCGCCGTTGATCAGTTTTGCGAGCGCCTTGACCGCCGCGCCGATCTCGGGGTCATAGGTCCTGCTTAACGTAATGCTGGTCGACCAGCCGCCGAAGAGTTCATCGAAAACGGCCTTCTCGCCGGGCGAAAGGCGGCTTCGGTCCGCATCCTCCGCGCGCGTGACCGTGAAGCTGTCGTCGTCGTTCTCGACGATAGAGACCGCGCCCTTAGTCGCCATGCTGGTCAGCGCCACGGCGAACGCGCGCGACCGGCTGAAGCCGGCGCCAAATCCCCAAGAAGCGGTATAGCCGACGACCACCGGCGGCATGCCGTCCGGGGCCTTGAACAGCGGGATGACGACACCCTTCTCCGGATCGCGTCCGACTCGGTTCCACAGCCTTAAGAAAAAGAGGACGGTCAAGACGAAGCCCAAAACACCGATCAGGATGGATAGGTTGTCGGTCAGAAGATTGAAGGCGCGGTCGGCGCCGCTCGGTTCGGCGACGACACCCTTTGGCCAGGTCACTGAGATCGTCAGTCCCTGATAAGGCGAGAGCGGGCTGGTCGTGGCGATCTGGACGACGTTGTTGGCGACGATCGCGCTTTTGTAGTTGGTGCCGGTTTGGCCGTAGCTGCCTGTATAGGCGTTGACCTCAAGGACCTCGGCGCCGGCCGGTAACGTCACCCGCGCTTCGGCGCGTTCGATGGTGAAGTCCCAGTCGTTGCCGGTCACGTTCCAGTAGAGCTCGTCAAAATCCTCATCGAAGCGGATCTGCCAGTCGCTCTCGTAAACGATGGTGTAGGTGTAGTCGCCTTCCGGCAGGTACGTGTTCTCGTCGCCGATATAGAGTCTGACGCCGTTCCCCAACGCTTCGGTGAAGTGGGGCTCCGGCTCGCCATCGCGCAGGACTTCGATGAGGTCGAAGCCGGTTCTTTGCTTCAGGCCCAGCGGGCCTGAATAGATTGTCGGAAAGTCGCGATAGATACCGCGCTTGATCTTGTAGCCGGCGGCATGAACGGTAATCGTCTCGCGGACCAGCAGCGTACCGTCGGTTTGGACCGTGATGTCGGAGATGTATGACTTGATGCGTTCCGGTGTCGACTGGGCGTGGGTTTCGCCGGCACCAAGCAACAGAAATACGGCCAACGCGCCGAGCGCTGACCGGCGTAGCCACAACATCAGACCACATTGGCAGGACATCGCACTAGGATCCGAATTCAACCTTTGGCACGGCCTTGTCGGCGGGATCGTCGATTTCGAAGTAGACGGCTTTCTGGAAGTCGTAGCGTTTGGCGACGATGTTGCTGGGGAAGGAGTCGACCAGAATGTTCATATTGCGCACGGCACCGTTGTAGTAACGACGCGCCATCTGGATCTGGTCTTCGACCTCGGCCAGCGCGGCCTGCAATTCGATGAAGTTGCTGCTGGCTTTCAGGTCCGGATAATTCTCGGCGACCGCGAAGAGCTGCACCAGGGCGCCCGACAGCGCGCTCTCCGCCTGGCCGCGCGCTTCAGGTGAATCGCCGGGCGCCGCGTCGGCCTTCGCGCGCATGGCCGTGACGTTGTCCAGTGTCTCCTGTTCGTGCGACGCGTAGCCTTTGACGGTCTCGACCAGGTTGGGGATCAGGTTCGACCGGCGCTTGAGCTGCACGTCGATGCCGCTCCAACCTTCCTCGGTCTGCTGTCGCCGGGTCACCAGGCGATTGTAGATCGCGATGGCCCAAACAATGACCAGCACCACCAGCACCAACAGCACCAGCACGATCGTCAACGTCGTCGACATAGGACCCCCCACACTGCCTGCCCCGGGATAAGCCCTCACAATGTAAGCGCAGGGTCTGTTGTTTCCAGCTTCAATTGGTGACCGGCGTCACCTTTGCAACGAATGCGGTCGACCCGTTACAGGCGCCCTCTGTCGCCGCCTGATCGCCGAAAATCCAGTGTTTGAGAAGGAATGGCAACATTTCTGAAGATGTTTGTTGACCTCCACGGGGTCCCGGAAATTAACTGGCCGCACCTGGGGAACATCTGATTCGGATTGGGGGACACATGAACCCGACAACATTGGCGGCGGTGCTGATGGCCGCCCTCATGAGTGTGCTGGCGGCCTGCGGCACCGTGCCTGACCGCAAGCCCTTGCCGGATCCGCAGGAGCAAATGGCTGAGATTCCCGGCGTGCCGAACGCGCGCTTTTGGGGTGATGCGACGCCTGATTTCCTGCTTGAGCGGCTTGCCAACTCAACGGTCGAGGAGATCCGCGCGCGCCAGACCGGCATTGTCGGTGTGCCACACTATTATCTGGCCATTTCCGGTGGTGGGCCGGATGGCGCCTTTGGCGCCGGGCTCTTGAACGGCTGGACAGAAACAGGCACGCGGCCGGAGTTCACCATGGTGACCGGCATCAGCACCGGTGCCTTGATCGCACCCTTCGCCTTTCTGGGGTCCGATTACGATCAGACGCTGAAGGATATGTACACGCTCTATACGACCGACGACCTGGTCACGGCGCGGTCGTGGACAGAGATCATCACCGGCGACGCGGCCGCCAGCACCGAAAAGTTGCGCGAGATCATCTACGGCTACATGACGCCGCAACTCATGAACGAATTGGCGGAGGCCTTTAAGAAGGGCCGCAGGCTCTTTGTCAGCACGACCAACCTTGACGCCAAGCGGCCGGTCATCTGGAACATCACGGCAATTGCCGCCAGCGACCGGCCCGATAAACGCGACTTGATCAGCGACGTGCTGCTTGCGTCGGCCTCTGTCCCCGGCGCGTTTCCGCCCGTGCTGTTTGAGGTTGAGTTCGAAGGCCAACGCTACGACGAGCTGCATGTTGACGGCGGCGCGGTATCGCAGGTCTTCGTCTATCCAACGACCATCGACTGGCCCGCGCTGATGGAGATCCTGGACGTCCAGGGGCGCCCGGAAGTCTATGTCATCCGCAACTCGCCGCTCGACGCCCGCTGGTCGACGGTCAACCCGGACATCTTCTCGATTGTCGGCGCGTCCGTGTCGTCACTGATCCGCACGCAAGGCATCGGCGACCTCGACCGCATCTATCTGACGTCGCTCAGGGACGGCAACGATTTCTATCTGGCCTACGTGCCCGATGACTTCGATAAGGAACCGCAGGAGGCGTTCGACCTAGAATACATGCGTGAGCTCTATGATATCGGCTACGAGTTGGCCGTGAACGGCTATCCCTGGGCGCGCAAACCGGTCGGGTTCGATGTTGTCGATATCGATCTGGAAGAGGACGTGAAGCACGAGGAGTAGACCTTCCTTGCTCACGTCAGACGACAGGCGGCCCGGCGCTCACGCACCGGGCCGCGTTTCGTTTAAGGGTAATGCCTACTCGACGTGCTTGCGCAGTGCTTCGACCGCGACGTCGTCGGTGTTGTCCAGGCAGTACTCGATGAAGAGGTCGGTCGCCAGGTAGAGCTCCTCGACGACAAACTCGGTCGATTCACCGTCGCCCAGGATATAGCCGTGCAGGAAGGCCACGGCGATATCGCGGTCGTCACCGCTCATGCGGATGACATCGCGGCAGGTGATATCGTTGATGTCGCGCGCCGTCGCTTCTTCTTGCGCGCTGGCCGGTGCCGCCGCGGCCGCGCCCAGCGCGAACGTGATGGCGACAAGGCCTGCCTTCAGGAATTGAGTTGTTTTCATCGCCACCTCCTCGAGGTCGTTGATGCTGCGCGCCGCTTAGCGGCTGACGCCCATGCAATGGTTGAATGTTCTCTGCCACAGCGACTGCTGGTCTTGTTGTTCGGCAAGGCCGCCAAGAACAGAGCTCAGGCTGTTGGGATCGTTGGTTGAGCCGCTGCCGGTCAGGCCGCTCAGGCCGGGGTCCGATGTGGTGCCGCGCATAGCGTTCGACAGCGCTGCCGACGTCGACTCCTGAACCACCTTATCGGCGTATGCCTTGCAGTACTCGAACGTGTAGGCGGAGACGTTGCCGGCGACGACCAGGAAAAACAGAACCGTCGCGGCCCCGGCGAGGCAACGTGTTAGCGGGGCGGTGCCGATCAAGCTCGGCAGCTGTCGTGCTGATATCATCAATCGCCCTTTCGTATGTCCGTCGATCACGGACATCCGGTGCCCATTATCCGCCGGATTGGCTGGTCGGCGCAGAGGGTAAGGCAGTAGGTCTGGCCAAGGCAAGATGTCCAGACGGGTTGCTTCCAATGAGGTAGACGCAGTCCTACGAGCGCACGATGACCACCCGCGATTGCGTGTGCGAGATCCAGATTGCGCAGGCGACCAGAGGTTCGTCGCCGGTCATCATGGCGTGGCGCATACCGGTTTCGTGCAGAATGATGTCGCCGGGATAACGGGCGACCCATGGCTCGCTTCCTCGTTTCCAAAGCGCCTTGCCGGAGACGACGTAGTAGAGTTCAACGGCGGTATGCGCGTGTTCGGGATAGAGCGTGTGCGGCGCCTGGACCGTGTAGCTCAGGCCGACCTCGCGCGATTGCCAAACCGATTCATCGCCGTAGACCGGATCGCCAGCGGCCATTGCAAAGGCGTAGCCGTCATAGAACCGTCCGATATCCGCGTATCCGTCTTCAGGATAGAACGACGACATCCAGGGCAATTGATCGGCTGAAGCGGTAATGTCCTGGCGCAGCCGATTGGCATCGCCATGCTGCGTGCCGCCGTCATTCATGTGTCGCGTGACAAACGCGACATGTGCCTTGGAAGGACGCTTGGACGCCGCCGCATCAGCATCAAGGCTGTCCAGACCGGCAAGAGCCTCATCGATGGCATCGACCGGTGCGCCGAAGTTTAGCCGCGCGTTGCCAAACGCCGTGTGGGTCGATGCCAGAAGGTTGGCGAGCGTGTTGTTCATTGACATGGCCTTCGCCTCGGAACGATTGCGGGGGGCCGTTTAGAGCAGATCGGCGAGCGTTGAAAGGGGCATCCTTATGAGATCGGTAACGTCGCCGCCATAGGCAAATCCGGCGAAGCCCGCCAGGTGCGCCCGGGGTCTCGCCATCGGCCCGTCGGTCTCGTGCCAGTGCTGCAACTCCAGCAGGGTGTAGGGTCTTGCCCACAGCCATTCGCGGTTCTCGACCGCCTTCAGGTCCGGGTCTGGCAACGGTTCATCGCTCCAGGCGTAGAAACAGAGTGTGAAGCCGCGTTCGGGGACGGGCTGAATGGACATCAGCCGCATGCCGAGTTGGCCCTCGCAGAACCGCTGCGCCGCCGCCAGGTCGGTGATGCGCAGGGTGAGGTGCGCCAGGATCGCCTGACCGCCGATCGGGTGGCCGTTGCCCGCGGGCGCTGCGTTGCCTTCGAAGCCCTGCTGCAGCAACTCGATGGCGAAGCCTTCGGGGTCATTGAGATGCGCCATATAGCCGATGTCGCGAAATTGGCGGGTGTCGGTGACCGGCCATCCGCGTTCTCGCAGATAGGCGACCGCCCGATCGAGATCGCGAAGGGTGATACCGATCTTCCAATAGAGATCGTTCGGCGCCGGTTCATAGGGCCCGAAATCGCCTGCATTGAAAGCCAGCAGACACTGGCCGGTGTCGTAGCCCAAGGCGGGTGAGCCGGGCTGGCCCAGATCGCGCATTCCCAGAACGTCGGTGTAGAAGGTCGCCAAGGTGTCGGCGTCCAGGACATTCAGAAAGAGTCGGGAAAGCTGCATCCGGTATCCACCTCGGGCCGGCCAGGTGACGAATTTGTTGCCGGTTCGGCACCGATGCAGTCTACGCTTCGAAACGTCATGCCCGATAGGCCTTCGTCGATGACCACGCCTTATCCGCACGTCTTCGCGCCGCTCACATTGCGCCATCTGACGCTGAAGAACCGCGTCGTCTTCGGTGCGCACACCGCGAACATGAGTGAAGAGGGCATCCCCGGCGACCGTCACTTCGGCTACTACCGCGAGCGTGCGCGCGGCGGCGCTGCCATGATCGTCGTCGAGCCGGTACCCGCGCACGAAACGGCCGTCCTGACCCGCGGCAACTTCCTGAGCGAAAGCGACGCGATCATCGATCCGTTTCGCCGCATCACCGAGGAAGTGAAGAGCCACGGCGCCGCCATCATCCAGCAGCTCTATCATGTTGGCGCCCACGGCGATTGGGACAACAGCTTCCGCGAAAGCTGGTCGCCGTCCGGCCTGCCATCCATGTTCAACAGCGACGGCAGCCACGCCATGACGGCGGCGGAGATCGAGGAAGTGATCGAAGCGCACGTCGCGGCCGCCCGCCGTGCCCAGCAAGCCGGCTTCGATGGTATCGAGATTATGGCGGCCTACAGCGCCTTGCTTGAACAGTTCTGGTCGCCCTTTACCAATCGCCGTGGCGATCAGTGGGGCGGCAGCTTCGATAATCGCATGCGCTTCTCGACGGCGATCTACGACCGCATTCGCAAAGCATGCGGCGACGATTTCATCTGTGGCCTCGCCGTCTCGATCGATCCGAAGGCGGGCGCCGTACAGACGATCGATGACCTGGTCGAGGCGGTTGCCTGGCATGACGAACGCGAGCTCATCGACTACGTCACCGTCGGCACCGGCAGTTATTGGGGCGGCGCCAACATCATCCCGACGGCGTTCGAACAGGCCTCGACCGGCGAGGCCCATGCCGCGCGGCTGAAAGCGGCCGTCAACCATGCGCGCGTGCAGTGCGAGGCGCGCGTCACGACGCCGGAGAACGCCGAGCGCATCCTGGCGGGGAAAAGCGCCGACATGGTGTCGATCGTGCGTGGCCAGATCGCAGACCCCTGGCTGGTCGCGAAGGCCCGGTCCGACCATGCCGAGCGGATCCGCCCGTGCATTGCGTGTAACCAGCAGTGCATCGGCCGGCGCCGTCGCGACTATTGGATCTCTTGCCTGGTTAACCCGTCTGCCGGACGCGAGACCGAATGGGGCGGCGATTCCTTCGCGCCTGCTGCAACGCCGCGCCGCGTCCTGGTTGTCGGCGGTGGTCCGGCGGGCATGGAGGCGGCGCGTGTCGCCGCCGAGCGCGGCCATTCCGTTACCCTGGCCGAGGCAAGCGCGAACCTCGGTGGCCAGTTCCGCCTTGCCGGCGAACAGCCGATGCGCAACGAGATCGGCGACCATCTCGCCTGGTATGAACGCGAACTCGCGCGTCTTGGCGTCGACGTGCTGCGCGAGACCAGATTGGATGCGGATAGTGTGCGCAATAGTGATGCCGATGCCATCGTGCTCGCGACGGGCGCGGTGCCCGCAGGAACTGGCTATCAACGCGCACTGCCGGAGGTCGACCGACTGCCCGGTGTCGAACGTGGCAACGCTCACGCGATCAACGACGTGCTGGCGGGCACGATCACGCCGGGCCGCGAGATCCTGGTGCTTGACGATATTGGTGGTTGGCCGGCGGCCGGCACAGCACTCAAGCTTGCTGAAGCCGGTCACGATGTGATGCTTGTGACGCGCGACGGCGCCGTGGCGCAGGACGCCGCGCGCATGGGTGTCGACAAGGCATTGCGCAAAGGCCTCGCCAAGGCTGGCGTTACGATGCGGACCATGAGCGCGGTAATGCGCTGGACGGGCGATGGCGCGACCATTCGTCATTTGGCGAGCGGTGCTGAGGAAACCCGGCCGTTCGATACGCTGCTGATCGCCGGCACGGCGGTCGCCGATGACGCGCTTGTCCGCGCGCTCGCAAACAGCGACCGCGAGATACACGCGATCGGTGACTGCGTCGCGCCGCACAAGGCCGCCGGCGCAATTTACGATGGCCGCCGCGTCGGCCTGGCGCTCTAGCGGAGTTGGCGATGACGGCAGCGTTCCCGCATCTCTTCGAACCGCTCGCGATACGCCATGTGACGCTAAAGAACCGGCTCACCTTTGGCCCGCATCTCGCGAACATGAGCCATGACGGCATGCCTGGGCCGCGTCATTTCGCGTACTATCGCGAACGCGCATTGGGCGGCGCCGGGATGATCGTCGTCGAGGGCGCTTCGGTCCATCCCTCCGGGGCGCTGACCCGCGGCCGTTTTCTGATCGGCGATGACATCATTCCCGGTCTCACCGCCATCACCGATGCCTGCCATGAACACGGCACGGTGATGATCCAGCAGCTCAATCATTCAGGCCAGCACGCGGACTTCGACAATTCCTGGCACGCCAACTGGTCACCTTCGGGCTTGCCGTCGCTCAAGGACGCCGACGGCAGCCACGGCATGACCGAGGCGGAGATCGAGGAGGTCATCGATGCCTACGTCGCGGCGGCGGAACGTTCGAAACGGGCGGGCTTCGACGGTAACGATCTGCTTGCTGCCTACAACTGTCTGGCAGACCAGTTCTGGTCGCCGATTACCAACCGCCGCGACGACCGCTGGGGCGGTTCTCTGGAGAACCGCTGCCGGTTTTCCGCGACGATCCTGGAACGCATACGCAAGGCTTGCGGTGATGACTATGTACTCGGCCTTTCGGTTTCCGGCGACGATCTGACGACGAACGGACTACCGTTAGAGGCGGTTCTGGAAATCGTCGCCTGGCACGATGAGCGCGGCCTGATGGATTATGTCTCCGTCGGTACCGGTAGTTTCTATAACTTCGCCGAGATCATCCCGACCTTCATGGTTGACGAGATGAAGGGGCCGCCGCTCGCCGCTTCGATCCGCGAGGTCTGCCATCACGCGGTCGTGCAGGCCGAAAGCCATGTCCGCACGCCGGAGAACGCCGAGCAGGTCATCGCCAGCGGCCAGGCGGATTTGGTCTCGATCGTGCGCGGCCAGATCGCCGATCCGCATCTCGCCAACAAGGCGCGCGAGGGCAGGGCCGCGGACATTCGCCCCTGCATCTCCTGCAACCAGCTGTGTTGGGGCCGGCGCGCCCGCGACTATTGGGTCTCATGTCTGGTGAACCCGTCGGCGGGGCGGGAATGGCAGTGGCAGGGCGACCGCTTCACGCCGGCCGACAAACCAAAACGTGTTCTGGTTGTTGGCGGCGGACCGGCGGGGCTGGAAGCCGCGCGCGTCGCCGCCGAGCGGGGCCACCAGGTGACGCTGGTCGAACAGTCGAACGATCTGGGCGGCCGGTTCCGGCTCGCGGCGCGTCAACCGCGCCGCCACGTCATCGACGACCTGATCGCCTGGTACGACACCCAGCTCACCCAGTTGCAGGTCGAGGTGCGGCGCGGCGTCACCATGACGGCCCAGGCCGTGCGGGACGGTGACTGGGAGACGGTTATCAATGCAACGGGATCGCTACCGGCGCGCGACGGCTATCAGCGTTCCCTGCCGTTCCGCGAGCGCCTGCCGGGCGTCGACCAGGCGAATGTCTTCGCGATCGAGGATGTTCTCGACGGCAGTGCCGCCTGCGGCAAACGGGTGCTCGTGCTTGACGACCTCGGCCAATGGCCGGGCGCCGGCACCGCGCTGAAGCTCGCCGAGGAGGGCCATGACGTCACCATCGTCACGCGCCATCCGGTGGTTGGCGCCGAACTGGTCAACAGCGCCGCCACACCGCCGCTGATCAAACGCCTGGCACAGTTGAAGGTGGTATGTCTGACAGAGACCGCGTTGTTGTCATGGGACGGCAACACCGCGTCGCTTCAATCCACATTGGATGACGCCGTCGTTCGATGCGACTTCGACACACTTGTCACCGCAACGGTCAACGCGCCGGTTCGAAACTTGTTCGACGAGCTGGAAGGCGACGACGGATTCGCGCTTCACAACATCGGCGACAGTCTCGCGCCACGCAAAGCCGCCGCCGCGATCTACGAAGGCCGCAAGCTGGCGTTAGCGCTCTAGCGCCAGGCCGAGGCTGGGGCGCCACCCGTCTTCTGCTTTTCCATCAGATAAAGCAGCAGCGGCAGGCCAAGTGAGACACCGATCAGAAGGGTTGCGACAACAGGTGGCCATCGAACAGGCAGTTTGTCACGCCACGCATAGGTCGCGACCAACACGGCGACGGCGGAGATCAAGACATCCCACACAAAGAAGCGGCTGATGCCGTTGATCAGCATGGCGTCGAAGAAGGCGGGAATGTCGATGCCGTTGTCGACCAGCCAGGAAACGAACTCCGCGTAAGGGACGATGAAACCAACGACACACAGAATGAGGTAAAGGTGGTGCAGACGCATGGTTGCCTCGTGTCATGTCACGGTGTCGGGAAACCTTCATAAAGCGCGCTGTGGTCGTCGTTGAAGTTATCCATCGATGTATCGGTCAACAGTTCGAGGTCACCCGGTCCGCCGTCGTCAATTTGAATCGGCTTTGCGCTGGGGCCTTCGTACCAGCGAATGTTGAAGGCGCACATCCATGGGAAAAACACGATCTGGGAATAGGCGGGAATGTGATCCCTGATCCACCACGCCAACGGACGCGGGTCGCCCGTCTGTTCAAAGCGCGGTAGGTACCAGGGGATGACAGCGGAAACGGTCGCGCCCATGAATCCGTCGTCGTCACGCTGGTCCCAGCCGTGGCGCGCGCGGTTATAGGTGTTGTCCGCGCAGTAGTAGGCGTGATCCGCTTCGCCACGGGCCAAGAGTTCCATGTGCTTTTCATGACAGAAGCCGTTCAAGGTGCGGCTGCGAAAGGCGCTGCGAATCGTGACGTGGCCGAACGCGCGATAAAGCGGTTCGAGGATTTCCTCGCAAAGCCTTTTGCCCGCCGCGATCGCGGTGTCGGGGTCGTCGGGCATGTTCGGCACGCCATGATAGTTGGCGACTTCGCTGTAGAGCATTTCGCGCATAAAGAAGTGTTCAGAGAGGCGAACACGGCCCAGTTCAGTCAAATCGGCGACCGATTGCGGCTTATCCATGATGGCTCCGGTGCTGTTCACGGCGCATTGTGCAACGCCAAAATTAGGTCGCCAACGAGCGATATCACGATCGATCCAGGCGGTCGGTTTGGAACAGAATTTGCCGGTGTCGCTATGGACAAGGCCCGGCACGATCCGCAGAATGCCTCCCGATCCAGCCTGCAAGATCGGCTAAAGCCGGCTAAGACGGGCGGATTTCATGGGCGATTGAGGCAGGGGCAATGCTTTTTTTCTTCCTGAGGCGCGTGGTGATGCTGATCGTCACCATGGTCGTCGCGTCATTCCTAGTGTTCGCACTTTACGAATTCACGCCGGGCAACGTGGCAAGCAAGACGCTTGGTCCATACGCGACCGAAGCCCAAAAAGAGATCCTCTACGAGAAGCTAAGTCTGGGTGATCCGCTGCTGGTGCGCTATGTGCGCTGGATGGGTGTGTTGACCGGCGTGATCGCCGATCCACTACAGAACCCCGAGCTTGAACTGAACTTCAGCGATCCACGCGGCGACCAATACTTCGGGAATTTCGGCTATTCGACGCTGTTCAAGGTCCCGGTCAACGACATCATCTGGGACCGGCTGGGCAACACGCTGGTACTGGCCGCCATCGCCTTTGCGATCATTGTGCCCTTGTCCCTTGTATTCGGAGTTTTGTCGGGGATGCGCGAGGGCAGCGTGCTCGACCGAAGTTTGTCCTATACGGGGATAACGCTGACATCGATACCGGAGTTTGCCTCGGCAACTTTCCTCATGGCGATATTTGTTGCCTGGCTGACAATTCTTCCCGGTACAAGCACACTGCAGGGGTTTGATGAGTGGTCATGGGCGTCACAGATGGTGCTCCCGGTCGCGGTGCTCGTTCTCTATGACTTCGGTTATGTCGCGCGCATGGTGCGCGGTTCCATGGTCGAAGTAATGACCAAACCCTACATTCGAACGGCCATCTTGAAGGGTTTGCCTTACAAGACCGTCATTATGCGTCATGCGCTGCGTAACGCGCTGATCACCCCGTTCACGGTCATCCTGCTGCAAATTCCCTTCCTTATTTCCGGCGTGGTCGTGACCGAAGTTGCGTTCAGCTATCCGGGATTCGGCCGGATGATTTTGGAAGCCGCTTTGTTCGGTGACGTTACATTGGTCGAAGCGGCAACGCTGATTGCCGTGTTCATCGCGGTGACGACGCAGCTGATCGGTGACGTCGGGTACATGTACATCAATCCGCGAATCCGGTTCACGTGAGGGGCATGCCATGACCGATCAGACGCAAGATCAAGTCGCTCCGGCTCCGGGTGCGCCCAAGAGTTCCGAACAACCCGACCGCCAGGGTTTCGCCAAGATTCTCTACAACGTCGGTCTGCTTCGTGAATCGTGGGCCGCCATAATTGGCATCTCGATTGTTCTGTTTTGGGTAATCGTTGCCCTCTTTGCGCCGGTGCTGGCGCCCTATGACCCCAATGAGTCTGATTTCACCGCGGCCATGCAAGGTCCGAGCGCGCTACATTGGTTGGGTACCGATGACAGTGGCCGTGACATTCTTTCGCGCATCATTTTCGGCGCGCAGCGCATCCTGTCCGTCGCGCCGATCGCCATGATCGTGGCCTACGCGGTCGGCATCGCGCTGGGCGTTTTGTCTGGCTACTTCGGCGGTTGGGTAGACAGCATCGTCTCGTTTGTCGTCAACATCATCCTGTCGTTCCCGCTGATCATTCTCTTTATCGTTCTGCTGTCGGCCTTTGGACCATCGGCAGTCAACGTCGTCGTTGCGGTTACCGCCGCGGCGTCGCCGGCCATCGCGCGTATCGTTCGCGGCTTGGTTCTCGACATACGAGGGTTGGAGTATGTATCGGCGGCACAGATTCGCGGTGAGACCAGCTTTTACATCATGCTGGTCGAGCTTCTGCCGAACGCGCGCGGTCCCATCATCGTCGATGCGTGCCTGCGCATGGGCTATACCATCATCGCAATCGGCGTCCTCGGTTTCCTGGGCCTCGGCCTGCCGCCGCCGGACCCCGACTGGGGTAGCATGGTTTCGCAAGCGCGCGCGATGATCACTGTGTTCCCGCACATGGCGATCTTCCCGTCGATCGCGATCTCAAGCCTGGTGATCGGGTTCAACCTGCTGGCCGACGGCCTGCGTGAAATTTCGCTGAGGGATTGAGGCCATGACCGACACCCAGACAAGCGACGACATCGTCCTCGATATCAAGGATCTCGGGATATCCTACTTCACCCGTATCGGCGAGATCCCGGCGGTGCCGGACTTCTCGCTTACGCTGAAACGCGGTGAGAGCTACGGCCTGGTTGGCGAATCCGGTTGCGGCAAGTCGACGGTCGCCATGGCGATCATGAACTACCTGGGTCGCAACGGCGGTATCGTGCGCGGCTCGGTCAGTTTCGAAGGCCGCGACATGAAGACGATGTCGGAAGAGGAGTTGCGGCAGATCCGCGGTTCCAAGATCGCCATGGTCTATCAGGAGCCGATGAGCGCGCTGAACCCCAGCCTCACCATCGGCACGCAGCTCAAGGAAGTGCTGATCTTCCATGAGGGCACGCCGGACAAGGAAGCCTATGACCGCTGCGTCCAGATGCTGCGCGACGTTAACATGCCCGACCCGACATCGGTCATGGCGCGTTACCCGCATCAGATCTCCGGTGGTCAGCAGCAGCGTGTCGTCATCGCCATGGCGATGCTGTCGAACCCGTCATTGCTGTTGCTAGACGAACCGACGACCGCGCTTGACGTCACGGTCGAGGCGACCGTGATCGATCTGATCGCGGCTCTGCGCGAGAAGTTCAACACCACGCTTCTTTACATCTCACACAACCTCGGCTTGATCGTGAAGGTGTGCGACCGCGTCGGCGTCATGTACTCCGGCCAGATGGTCGAAGAGGGCACGATCGAGGAGCTGTTCAAGAAGACCAAGCATCCTTACACGTTCGGTCTCTTCGACTGCATCCCGACGCTGAGCGCCGATAAACATGCGCGCATGCTGGAACCGATCCCAGGCCAGGTGTCGCTGCCGCATGAGCGCCCACCCGGCTGCGCCTTTGGCCCGCGTTGCAAGTACTTCTCCGCCGGCCGCTGCGACAAGGGCGAAATCCCGATCGAGACCATCGACAGCAGCCCGACTCATCGCGCCCGTTGTGTGCGTATGGATGAGATCGAGCACGTCGCGTCGACCGCCGGATCCAGCTACTCCGGCATCGAAGGGGCCGATCCGGTTCTCAACGTGCGCGACATGAGCAAGTTCTACGAACAGCGCGACAGGTCGCTGGCGGCGCTCTTCACCGGCAAGGGCACGCGCTATGTGAAGGCCAACGAGGGCCTGAACTTCAATGCGACACCCGGCAAAACGGTCGCCATTGTCGGCGAATCCGGCTGCGGCAAGTCGACCTTTGCCAAGGTGCTGACCGGGCTGGAGACGGCGACCGACGGCTCGATTGAGTTCGAGGGCAAGAACATCGGCATCGTGCCGGTCAGCAAACGTGATCGCAATCTGATCCGCGCCTTGCAGATGGTGTTCCAGAATCCCGACGGCACGCTGAATCCCAGTCACTCTGTCGGCTACTGTATCGGCCGGGTGATCAAGAAGTTCGGGATTGAGTCGAGCGGCAGCAAGGTCCGCCAGCGCGTCGCCGACATGCTGAACATCGTGCGTCTGCCCCCGGCGTTCTCGACGCGCAAGCCGCGCCAGCTTTCGGGCGGTCAGAAACAACGCATCGCCGTTGCGCGCGCGTTCGCCGGTAACCCAAGCATGGTGATCGCCGACGAGCCGGTCTCCGCGCTCGATGTGTCGGTGCAGGCCGCCGTGATCAACCTCCTGAACGAAGTGCAGGCCGAATACAACACGACCTTGCTCTTCATCAGCCATGACCTCAGCGTCGTCCGCTTCATCTCCGACGACATCGTCGTCATGTATCTCGGCCAGATCATGGAGTCCGGCCCGGCAGATACGATCTTTCAGCCGCCATACCACCCGTATACGGAAGCATTGCTGTCCGCGGTGCCGATTCCCGACCCGGACGTCAAACAGAAGCGCATTCGGTTGGAAGGCGAGATGCCGAGCGTCATCAACCCGCCCAAGGGTTGCCGCTTCTCGACCCGCTGTCCGCGATACATCGGCAAAATCTGCGACGACGAGGTGCCGCCGGACAAAGAAGTCGAGCCTGGCCACGTCATCAAATGCCATATCGACATCGGCGACTTGAAGCAGGTGGAACCCATCTTCACCGACGCGAAAGACGCCGCCGAGTAGCGCGTAAATCGGGCAAACCGTGTCGTTCCCGGGCCAATTCGGCCCGGCACCCATCGCTAGCTTGCAGCGCCGGAACGACTATAGTGCCGGCCGGAATGTGGCGTCGGCAGGGGCTCCATGGCCAAGGTGAAGTATTCCATTTTCAGCCTGCTTCGGCAGGCCCGCGACTACCATCAGAACTGGCCTCAGGCGTGGCGCAGCCCCGACCCGAAGCCGGAATACGATGTCATTGTCATCGGCGGCGGCGGCCACGGTCTGGCGACCGCCTATTACCTGGCCAAGGAACACGGCATCACCAATGTCGCGGTGCTTGAAAAAGGTTGGCTCGGCGGCGGCAATACCGGACGTAACACCACAATCGTTCGTTCCAACTATCTGTGGGACGAAAGCGCGCATCTCTATGAGAAGTCGCTGAAGCTGTGGGAAGGGCTCTCCCAGGACCTCAACTACAACGTCATGTTCTCCCAGCGCGGTGTCATCAACCTCGCCCATAACGAACACGACCTGAAGGAATTGACCCGGCGCGGCCATGCCTGCCGCCTGAACGGTATCGACTATGAGATGGTGACGCCGGCGCAGATCAAGCAAATCGCGCCGATCATCAACATCTCCAAGAACATCCGTTATCCGGTCCTGGGCGGCGCCATGCAGCGGCGCGCCGGGACCGCCCGCCATGACGCCGTCGCCTGGGGCTACGCGCGGAGCGCCGACGAAGCCGGCATCGACATCATCCAGAACTGCGAGGTCACCGGCATCAATATAGAGAACGGCGCGGTGACCGGTGTCGAAACCAACCGCGGCACGATCCGCGCCAAGAAGATTGGCGCCGTCGTTGCCGGTCACGCCTCGGTGGTCGCGGCGATGGCGGGCCTTCGTCTGCCGGTCGAGAGCCACCCGCTGCAGGCCATGGTGTCGGAGCCGATCAAGCCGGTCATCGACACGGTGATCATGTCGAACACCGTGCACGTCTATGTCAGCCAATCAGACAAGGGCGAACTGGTGTTGGGTGCCGGCATCGACCCTTATCTCTCTTACGCGCAGCGCGGGTCGTTCGATGTCATCGAACACCAGATCGAGGCGCTGAAGGATCTCTATCCTATCGTCAGCCGGCTCAAGGTCATGCGCACCTGGGGTGGTATCGTCGACACGTGCCCGGACGCCAGCCCGATTGTTTCGAAGACGCCGGTCGACGGCTTCTACATCAACTGCGGCTGGGGCACCGGCGGCTTCAAGGCGACGCCGGGCTCGGGCTGGGTCTTCGCCCACACCATCGCCCAGGACCGTCCGCACAAGATCAACGAAGCCTTCGACCTGAAGCGGTTCGAAACCGGCTTCTTGATCGACGAACACGGCGCCGCCGCGGTGGCGCACTAGGGCGGGGGCGAGAGATGCTAGTCATTACATGCCCATGGTGCGGCGCGCGCGCCCAGACCGAGTTCACCTGTGGTGGCGAAGGCCACATCGTGCGGCCCGACCCGGATACCGCGAGCGACGCTGAGTGGGGCGACTATCTCTTCATGCGCGAGAACCCGAAGGGCGTCCACTTCGAGCGCTGGTTTCACGCCCATGGCTGCCGCAAGTGGTTCCATGTCGCGCGCTCGACGGTCACCCATGAGGTCCTGAAGGTCTACGGCATCACCGAGCCTAGGCCGACGCTTGACGGAGACGACGCATGAGCCAGTCGTTCCGCAATAGCGAAGGCGGCTTGATCGATCGCAGCCGCGAGCTTGCCTTCACCTATGACGGTGACCGTTTCCTCGGCCATCCCGGTGATACCCTGGCCTCTGCCTTGCTTGCCAACGGCGTGCATCTGGTTGGGCGCAGCTTCAAGTACCACCGGCCGCGCGGCATCGTCACCGCCGGTCCGGAAGAGCCGAACGCGCTGGTCCAGTTGGGCGAGGGGGCCTTGACGGAACCCAACATCCGCGCGACCCAGATCGAACTCTTCGACGGCCTGGTCGGCGCCAGCCAGAACTGCTGGCCCAGCGTCAACTTCGACATCCAGTCGATCAACAATCACCTGTCGAAGTTCCTGCCTGCCGGCTTCTACTACAAGACATTCATGTGGCCGGAAGCCGCCTGGATGCTCTACGAGAAGGTCATCCGCAAGGCCGCCGGCCTGGGCAAGGCGCCGCGTGAGGCCGATCCTGAGACCTATGAAAAGCGTTATGCGTTCTGCGATGTCCTGGTCGTCGGCGGTGGAGCGGCCGGGCTGTCGGCTGCGCTCGCTGCCGGTCGCGCCGGTGCGCGGGTCATGCTGGCCGACGAACAGATGGCGTTTGGCGGCTCGCTTTTGTCGAGCCGCGAGAGCGTCGGCGGTGAGGCAGCGACCCAGTGGATCGACCAGACGACCGACGAACTCGCCTCGATGTCGGACGTGTCGCTGCTGCCGCGCACTACGGTGGTCGCCTATCAGGACCACAACTATCTGATTGCCGTCGAGCGGCTGAACGATCATCTGCCGCGGAACGAACGGCACGGGCCACGCCAACGCTTGTGGAAGATCCGCGCGCGCCACGTAATCCTGGCGACCGGCGCGCTGGAGCGCCCGCTGGTCTTCGCCGAGAACGACCGGCCCGGCATCATGCTGGCAGGCGCCGCGCGCAGTTACGTCAATCGATTCGGTGTGCGGCCCGGCAACAATGCCGTGCTTGTGACCAACAACGAGTCCGGTTACCGCGCCGCACTCGACGCCGCCGATGGCGGTATCAAGATCGCTGCGATCGTCGATCTGCGCTCGGAGGTCGGCGGGCCGCTGGCCTCGCAGGCCCGGGGCCGGGATATCGAGATCCTGGCGGGCAGCGGCATTACAGGCACGCGCGGCGACAAACGGGTCAACCAGGTCGACGTGATCCCGTTAACCGCCGACGGCAAGGCCGTCAGTGGCACCAAGCGCACCATCGCGTGTGATCTCGTCATGATGTCCGGCGGCTGGAACCCGACGGTTCATCTTTATTCCCAGTCGGGCGGCAAGCTGCGCTGGGATGACGACATGAGCCAGTTCCGCCCGGACGTGTCGCGTCAGGCCGAGACAAGTGTCGGCGCCGCGAATGGCGACTTTGCCTTGAGTGCGTGCCTTGCGGGCGGTGCCGCCGCCGGGCGCGCCGCCGCCGAAGCCGTTGGCAAGACCGCCGGTGCCGCGCCGGATCTGCCGGCCGTTGCCGACGACGATGTGAGCGCGCCGCGCGCCGTCTGGTCGATCCCAACCGACCGCAAGGGCGCCAAGAAGTTCCTGGATTTCCAGAACGACGTCACCGCCGCCGATGTCGGTCTGGCGGTGCGCGAGAACTACCGCTCGGTCGAGCATTTCAAGCGCTACACCACGACCGGCATGGGCACCGACCAGGGCAAGACGTCGAACGTCAACGCGCTTGCCATCCTGGCCGAGACCCGCGAGGAGCCAATCCCAGAGGTCGGCCACACCACGTTCCGGCCGTTCTATACGGCGACCACCATCGGCGCGATCGCCGGACAGGATACCGGCGCGGAATTGCTGGACCCCATCCGCAAGACGCCGATGCATGTCTGGCACGAACAAAACGGTGCCCACTTCGAGGACGTCGGCCAGTGGAAGCGGCCTTACTGTTATCTGCGCGAGCGCGAGAGCGTCGCCGATGCGGTGAACCGCGAGGTCGCCGCCGCGCGCGCGTCGGTCGGCATTCTGGATGCGAGCACGCTCGGCAAGATCGACATTCAAGGGCCCGACGCGGTCGAGCTGATCAACCGCGTCTACACGAATGCGTTCAGCAAGCTCGCCGTCGGGCGCTGCCGCTACGGCCTGATGTGCAAGGACGACGGCATGGTGTTCGACGATGGCGTGACATCACGCATCGGCGAAAACCACTTCTTAATGAGCACCACCACCGGTGGCGCGCCGACGGTGCTGAACTGGCTCGAAGAGTGGCTGCAAACTGAGTGGACGGATCTGGAGGTCTATTGCACCTCGGTCACCACCCACTGGGCGGCGATCGCGATTGCCGGGCCGAACAGCCGCAAGCTCGTCGAAGAACTGACGACCGGCGTCGACTTTTCGACCGAAGCCTTCCCGTTCATGGCGTGGCAGGACGGCGAAGTCGCGGGCATTCCCGCGCGCATTTTCCGCATCAGCTTTTCTGGCGAGCTCGGCTTCGAAGTCCAGGTGCCCGCCAGCTACGGGCTGGCGCTGTGGAACGCCTTGATGTCCGTCGGCGAAAAGTACGCGATCACGCCCTATGGCACAGAAGCCATGCACGTGCTGCGCGCCGAGAAGGGGTTCATCATCGCCGGCCAGGATACCGACGGCACGACGACGCCCTACGATCTCGGTATGGACTGGATCGTCAGCAAGAATAAGCCGGACTTCCTGGGCAAGCGCGGCCTGAGCCGGCCCGACACCGAGCGCCAGGACAGGAAGCAACTCGTGGGGCTGGAGACGGAAGACCCCAACGTCGTGTTGCCGGAAGGTGCGCATATCTCGCCGACGCCGAACGCGCCGCCGCCGGTGCCGATGGAGGGCTGGGTCTCGTCGAGCTATTGGAGCCCCAATTGCGGCCGCTCCATCGCGCTGGCGCTCATCAAGAGCGGGCATGCGCGCAAGGGTCAGACGGTGTCGCTGCCGTTGGAAGACAAGGTGGTCCGCGCCAAGATCGTCGATCCCGTGTTCTTCGATCCGGAAGGGGAGCGGTTGCGTGGTTGAGAGCTACTTGAGACAGAGCCCACTGGCGCATCTGGGGCTCGATGCCAGGGTCGTCGCCGAGCCTGGCGAGGCTCGCCTTTGGCTGACCGAACGCCGCTATCTCACGAAGATTAACGTGCGTGGCCAAGCTATTGAAAAGGAAGTTAAAAAGGCAACGGGCTTAGATCTTCCTTTAACCCCCAACACGACCAGCCAGGGCAACGGCTTGACCGGCCTGTGGCTGGGTCCGGACGAGTGGCTGATCGTCGGCCCGCCGGGCGCGGAAAGGGCGCTTGTCGAGGCGCTCGACGGTGCCGCCCGTGCCGTGATCGACGTCTCGGAAGGCCGCACGGTAATCCGGCTGGCCGGACCGATGGCCCGCGACGTTCTCGCCATGGGCTGCCCGCTCGATCTGCATCCAAGCGTCTTCACCGCCGGCCAGTGCGCCCAGAGCCATCTGGCACGCACCACGATCATCCTGGATCAGGTCGATAACGCGCCCGTCTATGACGTTTATGTCGAGCGCAGCCAGGCCGACTACCTGTGGACCTGGTTCGAGCGGGCGGGCGAAGCCTATGGCGTCGCGATCGTCGCCGAGCCGCCCGTGGCCGCCTCGTGGCGCCGCCCGGCCAAACGCAAGGCCGCCAAGAAGAAAGACGAGCCCGAAAGCGGCGACGCCGTGGCCGATCAGACGTGAGCGTCCGGCCGCGCCATGTCGTTTTCGACCTGGGCGGTGTCCTGATCGACTGGAATCCCCGCCACCTCTACCGTGAGATGATCGATGACGAGGCAGTCATGGAAGACTTCCTCGCGAACGTCTGCACGCAGGCATGGAACAGCCAGCAGGATGCCGGGCGCAGTACCGCCGAAGCCACCGCGATCTTAGTCGGGCAGTTCCCCGAACACCGCGACTTGATCGAAGCCTACTACGGTCAGTTCGAGCGTATGTGGAACGGAACCTTCGACGACACCGTGGCCATTGTCGCGGAGCTAAGGAACGCCGGTGTGCCGCTTTTTGGTCTGACGAACTGGTCCGCCGAGACGTTTCCGGTGGCCGAAGAACGTTTCGGTTTTTTGCGGTGGTTTGACGACATCGTTGTTTCGGGGCGGGAAGGGATCATTAAACCGGATCCAGCCATCTTTCACCTGAGCCTCGAACGCTTCGGCCTGAAGGCAGACGAGACACTGTTCATCGACGATACAGCCTCCAACGCGGAAGCGGCTTCGTCGCTCGGCTTTCACACTCATCACTACATCGGGCCCGAGACCCTACGCCGCGACCTCCAGATGCACGGTCTGCTCTAACGGTTGATCTTTGCCTGCTGGTCACGGCAACCTGTTGCGCGACGCTAACGTCGATCCGCTTAAGGGAAGACCAGATGCCGTCACCGGAGTTTGCCAAGCTGCTGGAAGCAGCCGAAAAGGCCGCGCGCGATAACGAGCCGGTGCCCGGTGCGTCTGTCGACGAGATCATCGGGGCCTATCGTCGCGAGACCGATGAGAGCCTGGTGATTGACGGCGTCGCGCCCCGCATCGCACCCGCCACGCGGATCGAGAAAGTCTCTGCCGGCACCGTGCCGTCGGAGTGGGTCCTGGCCGAGGGCGCCGATCCGGATCTCAGGCTCATGTTCATCCATGGCGGCGGCTGGGTCGCTGGCACGCTTGCCGGCTATCGTCACCAGGTCGAGGCGATGTCGCACGCGACCGGCATGGCGGTGCTCGCCATCGATTACCGATTGGCGCCCGAGCATCCCTATCCCGCCGGCCTGAACGACTGCGTCTCCGCCTGGACCTGGATTCTGGCCAACGGCCCAGTCGGCGAGAGCGCGCCGCGCGAAGTTTTTCTGGCCGGCGATTCGGCGGGCGGCAACCTGACCTTCGCGCTCATGCTGCGCTTGAGAGACGAGGGGCGGCGCCTACCCAAGGCCGCCGCCGCGTTCGGGCCGGCGACCGACTTTACCTGCTCCAGCCCGTCGATGACGGAACGCGCGCCGTTCGATCCGATGATCAGCCCGGACGACGTCGCCTGGATGGCCAGCATCTACGTCACCGACGATACGCCGCTGATCCATCCCTATGTCTCGCCGGTCTTCGGCGACTTCGCCGGCCTGCCGCCCTTCCTGGTGCATGCCGGCGAGCGCGAGGTGCTGCATGACGACGGCAAGCGGGTCGTCGAGAAAGCGGTCGAAGCCGGTATCGACGCCCGCTTCAAGACGTTGCCCGGCATGGTTCACACCACGGAATACTGGTGCCATTTCGTGCCCGAGGGCATGGAGTCGCTCAACGAGGTCGGCGCGTATCTAAGAAGCCATGTCTGAGGCGGGTCCGGGCACGATCGCCGATACCTTCTGGCCCGAGCGACCGCCATCGGCCTTGATCCGCCTTGGGTTACCGCTCGCAGTGATTGGCTGCGTTGTCGTTGGTGTGCTCGTCGTCATGCTGACGTACCGTCCGCCGCCGACAATGTCCGGGGCGGAGCTGCAGGATTACTTCGCCGACAAGTACATCGAAGTGTGGCATTTCGAACGCAACTGGACGGCAAGGTCCGACACGGAACTGGACGGTAGCGGTGTCGACTTTTGGGCGGGTGACGACAACTCCGGTCGATGGTGGATCGAAGACGATACGTTGTGTTTCGATTGGTCGGGCGGTTCCGGCTGTTGGCGCGTGGCGCGGGGGCCCGGCGAGCGGGTCTATTGGTACACCCTGGACGGCGACTATGACGGCACCGACACCGTGCGCCGGAGCGAGCGGTCGGGGTCATGACGTCCACCGGTCGCCTCGTCGGTCTGGACATCTGTCGCGCGCTGGCGCTGCTTGGCATGCTGATCGTCAACTTCAACTGGATTATGAAGACGTGGTTCGCGGGTCCCGCCTGGGCGGTCGTCATTGACCAGCAGTTGCTGGGCCGCGCCGCCGGCACATTTGTCGTCTTGGCCGGCGTCGGCTTGTCGCTGATGATGCGCGCGACGCCGTCCGAAGACCGCGGGCTGTTCTACGGCTGCGTGGCGCGGCGCGCGGTCTTCCTGTTTGTCGTCGGCATTCTCCTCTTCACCTACTGGCGCGGCGACATCCTGCATTTCTATGGCGTCTACTTCGCCCTGTCGCTGGCCTTTCTTGCCGCGCCACGATCGCTTTTGGCGGCCGGGGCCATCATTGTCATCCTGGCGGCCGTCTTTCTGCGGTTCTATGTCGACTACAACTGGGGCTGGGACTGGCGCACCGACCGCTATGTCGACGTGTGGACGATCGGCGGTTTCCTGCGCAACCTCTTGGTCAACGGGCTGCATCCTATCCTGCCTTGGTTCGCGTTCATTCTGGTCGGGCTGTGGTTGGGCCGACAGCAGCTCAACGACGGACGCACACGCCTTCATCTGTTTCTCGGCGGCGTCGCCATCGCGCTGATCTTCAACGGCCTGGGCCATGTCTATCCGGGTGGCGATACCTATCGCGACCCCGCACAGATGCTGATCGCGCTGCACGGCTGGCCGCCGGGACCGCTCTACGTCGTCGCGGCATCCGGCACGGCGGTCGCGGTCATCACCGCCTGCCTGGAACTGGGTCAGCGCTTCGGCGCGAGCCTGCCGCTGCGTGCCCTGGCCAGCGCCGGGCGCATGGCGCTGACGCTCTACGTCATCCACGGTATTGTTCTAACGGCATGGTTCGATGCCGTCTGTTCGCGCGGCATGCACTGCGATGCCGCCGATGGGTTCTATTGGGCCATCGCGCTGTTCGCCGCTTGTGTCGTGGCGGCACATCTGTGGCTCATGGTCTTTTCCAACGGGCCCTTGGAGGCGCTCATGCGCAAGCTTGCGCCGACAGCTGGAGAGATTCGTCGGCGTCCGGGTACTAACCCAGCCGCCTCTGCCTGAGAACGGCGTCGCCCACGCAATTGTCACCGCGACAAAACTCTGATTGCCGTTTGGCTGCGCCGATGCCACGTCACGAGTGCCTCATGCAGAGAACGTGCGGGACTAAATCATGACAAACGGTGTTCCCTTCTGGACCGTCGACGTCTTCACCAACCGGCGCTATGCGGGTAATCCGTTGGCCGTCATCACCGATGCCCGCTCGCTCGACGACGCCACCATGCAGACGATCGCGAACGAATTCGGGTATGCCGAGACGACGTTCGTCCTGCCGCCCCGCGACCCCGCTACGACGGCCCATGTGCGTATCTTCACGCCGCTGACGGAAGTGCCGTTCGCCGGCCATCCCAATGTCGGCACGGCCTTCGTGCTGGCCAGTGGCGGCAGCGACCTCGACCTTGCCATCGACGACACGATGGTGTTCGACGAGGCCGGTGGACCGGTTGCCATCGATATCGTTCGTGATGACGATGCCGTCCTCGGTGCTGCGATCACGGCGCCCCAAGCGGTTGAGCGCCTGGGGACCTGCGACGTCGCACGCATCGCGCGCTGTCTAAGCCTTCCTGAAACAGCGATTGCCACTGGTCGATTTACGCCGACCGTTGCGTCGGTTGGACTGGAGTTCGCGTTTGCGGAACTGGCGACCTTGGATGATCTTGAGAACATCACGCTCGACATCAGCGCCTTCGCCGAAGCCGCCAGGACGGAGATCAACACGGTCGACGACTTCGCGCTCTGCGCCTTTGTCGTGCTTGATGATCGCGACAATGGATTTCGCGTCCGCTCACGCGTCCTGTCACCGCTAGGCCATCCGATCGAAGACCCGGCAACCGGCAGCGCATCGGGTGCGCTGGCGTCACTGCTTGCCGCGAGTCGTGCGATGCCTGCGGACAAGACAGTGGTTCAGATCGAGCAGGGCGTGGAGATGGGGCGACCCAGTCAGATCACCGTCACAGTGCCGGCAGAAGACGGCCAAGTGCGGGCGCCGACTATTCGCGGCACTTGCGTTGCCGTCAGCAAAGGCGTGCTGCTCCAGGGTGGTTCAGCCGCGCTCTAACAATACCGGCTTGCCATGGGGTGTCGTGCGGTAGGCGTGTTCCCAGGCTTCGCGACGTTCGAACCGCGCGTCCGGCGTCACGTGGCCGCCGTCTTCCAGAAGACGTTCGAGCGTCTTGAGCGTGGCTTCGTAATAGGTCGTGACATCGTCCGGCTTGCCGTCCCGTTCGGCGCGCACGAGTTCGTCGCCCAAGGTCTCTGACCACAGCTCACGCGTAAACACACCGGACGCGGCCAGCCGGTCGGCCATGGCCAGGACTTCCGCCTGCCACGGCTCATCGAAGACGGGATCGCCGTCGAGCCTGGCGAGCGGCTTGAGCGTGTCGCCCTCACGCCGGCTCAAGGTAACTCTCCCACAGGTCCACGAAGACACGTTCGCGGCGGCCATCGGCCTCCGGCCACAGTTCGGCGCCGTCGAAGCCGACGGTATAGAGGTGCTGCGGCTCGTGGATGCCACGTGCGCCGGCATCCGGGAACAGGTGTGCGCCGCGATGGGACAGTATCTCGCCCTCGCGATCGCGGGCGTACTTGGGCAGGCGCGTGTGATGGCTGTGGCCGAACCGGGCGGTCCTGACACGGTCGCCCGGTTGAAAGGCGGGTGCTTCGTTGACGTCGCGATCGAAGCGCGTCGCCCGGGCGCGGTCAGCCTCCAAAGCGCCGGCGCGGTCGATGCCTGGTCCATGCTGTACTGGTTCGGTCGTCGACTTGCCGGTGATCACCTCGTCCAGCGTGAACACGCCGGCA
Source organism: Pseudomonadota bacterium (assembly GCA_039028155.1). Lineage (NCBI taxonomy): Bacteria > Pseudomonadati > Pseudomonadota > Pseudomonadota bacterium. The sequence continues at coordinate 46,518 of JBCCIS010000019.1, read as the reverse complement.
TCGATATGGACGGCTAGCTCGGTCTGGATCCACTGATCGAAGTAGGCGCGGGTCAGATAGTCCGCCGGGTCGATCAGCTCGCGCACATGGCGCCACCAGTCGATGGTGCATCCGGGCGCGCCGCGGTTACGCGAGATCGCCCAGATGCGCGCTTCCCACGGCGCGTGAAATGCGACTTCTTCTTCATCGACATCGACCGGGCCGTAGCCCTGCTTGCCGCCAAGATCATGAATGCCGTCCATCAGCCCGCTCCGTTTATGTACTTGGAGAGATCGCGGTCGGTGCCGATCATGGAGTTACGGCTGACCAGCTTGGCGAGCTCATCTTCGTTCATATCATCGGTGCCGGATGGGCGCTGGGGCAAGACGAGATAGCGCAGCTCCGCCGTGCTGTCCCAGACGCGCACTTCGACGTCGTCGGAAACCTCGACGCCGAACTCGTCGAGCACGCCACGCGGGTCGCGCACGACGCGCGACCGGTAGGCCGCGGTCTTGTACCAATTGGGCGCGATGCCCAGGACCGAAAACGGGTAACAGGAGCAGAGCGTACAGACGACGAGGTTATGGATATCGTCGGTGTTTTCGACCACATGCAAGTGACCGGTCGCCACGCCCAGATAACCGAGCTCCTCGATCGCCTTGGGCGCGTCCTGCATCAACCGTTCCTTGAACGCCGGGTCGGTCCAGGCCTTGGCGACCACGTGGGCGCCACGTTTGGGACCGATTTCCTCGGCATAGACCTCGACCCAGGAGTCGATGGTCTTGCGGTCGATCATGCCCTTGTCGACCAGCAGGCTTTCCAGCACCTTGACCCGAAGCGCGGGATCGGACGGCAGATGGTTATGCAGTTCGCGATGGAGTGCCGCGACCTTGGCGGAGTCGTAATCGGTCATGGCGATCCCTCCTGTTGTTGTTTGGGCGAGCATAAGGGTGCGCCGGGCGCTTGGGTAGGTGGCTTAGGTTAACTGTGATCGCTAGGGGGTGGCCGGTGCGACAGCGGAGAGACTACTTGTGATCGTGTCGGCCTTGTCCGGTGGCAGGCAGTCAATGGCGGGGAGGGTGCCCGCATCGATCCCGCCGGTCTCGCCGGCGTGCCGGGCGATCGTGGCGATCAGCGCGTCGCCGATCTCGATCAATTGAGGTCGTATGACACCGGCCAGATCCGGTGCGCCTTCAGGCACAGGCGATTCACCTTGGCGCCAGCGTTCCATCCAGCAAACCTGGATTGCCTTGGCCGCCTCTATCTGGGCTGAAAAGAACGCGACCGTCGTTGCGCCATCCAACCCGACATCTTCGGCTGCTTCGACCGCATGAGCCAGCACGACAGCTTCGCGTTCCTGGTCTTCAATCGGGACGTCGTTGAGCAGCTTATAGGCCGCGACCTCGTCCATCAGGCTAAGGCGCGCATGGATCAGTTCCACGATTGTCTGCTCTGTGGCGCCGCCGGCTTGCAGTGGCAGCGGCCAGACGATCGCGATCAGAAGAGCCGGAGCGAGGAAACGGTGGGCGAGACGGGCCAGGCGTCCTTTCGTGCGCGGCAACGGCGAGCGTCGCCTCACGCGGATCGGCGCTTGCCGGAGGCTTTCGGCTTGCTCTTCATCGACAGGACCTGGTCAAGGCGGGTCTGGACCTCTTCGTTGTCGGGCTGCGCCTTCAGGATCTGACGATAGCCGCGCTCGGCTTGCGCCCATTGGCCATAGGCCTGCGTCCGTTGCGTCAAGAGCGTGGCCGAACCCACACATCGCGGATCCAACTGGTTGCCGGCGACCTTGCGCTCAACGACCATGTACTTGACCAAGCGCTCCTTGGAGCCGAAGGAATACTTATAGGGCTCGTTGCCGCGCATGAAATCGTAGGTCTTGAACCCGTTCTCAATAGCATAGCGAATGCTGTAGGCGTGCAGCACCAAGCCGCTTGGCACACCTTTGGCCTTCAGGTCGCGGCCCGCCAGCATGAACAGCATCGATTTTTTGACCGTGTCGACGATCGAACCCAGGGCACCGACCGCCTTGTCGCCGTGCCACAGGATCGGCATGAACAGCGCGTCGTGTTCCAGACAGTGCGTCAGCATGATGCGGCGGATCCTGCCAAAGATCTGTGTCGCCGCTTCACCCTTGCTCTCGCCCCACTTGTCGTCCCACAGTTTCTGCAAGACTTCGTAGTCGCTCTCCAAACTGTCTTTGTCGGTCACGGTGATGCGATAGGCATCGTCGTTCTCGACCTTTCTCAGAAATCGACGGATTTTCTGACGTGTGTTGGCGCTGACCTGGTTGTCGAGATAAGTGTCCCAGTCATCCGGCAACGTTACGTACGGGCAGATCGCGTTGTCGTAGCCCTCTTCGTTGTTGGTCGACGTCACGCGCTTCAGCTTGAAGTCAGAACGAGGAAAAGCATCCGTCCAGAGCTTCATGCGTGCATCCGAGGCGTCGAAACACCGGAGGTTCAGGCCGTTCCACTTCAGCGTCTTCACATAGTTGGCGAGAGCCGGCAGGGCCTGCTCTTCAGCGCCGGCGCGGCACAGAAAACCGACATAATCGGCGATACCCTGGGCCGCCATCCAGATTTCGGTGTAGAACGTGCCGTTCTTGGCCGGGAACGCCCTGATGCGCAACGGCAGGAAAGCGACATACCTGTCGCCATCAGTTTCGTCGCGCGCGGCGAGAACGACCCATTCGGAGATCGCCGCATCCAGCCACTTCGTCATCCATGTCCACGACAGATAAAACTGCGCCTCGGGATCGTCGGCATAGACGGAGTCCCACGGGTCCTTCAAAGCGAGGAAGCTGTCGTAGTCGTCGATGACATCAAGATGCATGGCAGAGCGTTCTAGGTCGCCCGGCGAACGCCAAGCGCGCGGCGGCCGGGTCCTGATTCTGTGTTTCGAATGCCGGTCACCCGGCATCGATGGGAGACGCGGGCTGACCGAACGAGACGAGCCAGTCTAGCAAATGGTGCCGGGCCCGCCTATCGGCCAGACGGGGTAGCGCCGCCTCAGGTGACCGCCGTCACGCTCAGGTAAACGAATCGGGCACCGCGGCCTTTTTCTCGGCGATGAAGGCGTTGAGCGCTTCGTCGACGCTCGGATCGATGGCTGGCGCCTCGTAGCTTGCCAGCATCTCCTTCCACAGCGTGTTGGCGCGCTTCATCGCGTCCTGGCTGCCTTCGGACTCCCACTGCTCGAAGCTGTTGTTGTCGGCGATGGTCGAGCGGTAGAAGGCGGTCTCGAAGTTCGCCTGGGTGTGGGCGCAGCCCAGGAAATGGCTGCCTGGGCCGACCTCGCGGATGGCGTCCATGGCCTGGCCGTTCTCCGACGTGTCGACGCCGGCGGCCAGCACCTGCATCATGCCGAGCTGATCGGCGTCCATGACGAACTTCTCGTAACCCGACGCCAAGCCGCCCTCGAGCCAGCCCGCCGCGTGCAGCACGAAGTTGACGCCGCCAAGAAGCGTCGGCAGCAGCGTATTCGCGCTTTCATAGGCCGCCTGCGCGTCGGCAATCTTTGAACCGCACAGCGATCCGCCGGAGCGGAACGGCACGCCCAGACGGCGCGCCAACTGCGCGCTGCCCAGGAGCACCTGGGTCGGTTCCGGCGTGCCGAAGGTCGGCGCACCCGATTGCATGGAGATTGAACTGCCGAAGGTGCCGAACACCACCGGCGCGCCGGGCCTGACCAGTTGCGTCGTCGCCATGCCGACCATGGCCTCGGCCAGAAGCTGGGCGAGCGTGCCGGCAACGGTCACCGGACTCATGGCGCCGGCCAGAATGAACGGCGAGACGACGCAGGCCTGGTTGTGGCGCGCATAAACCTTCAGCGCGCCCAGCATGGTACCGTCGAAGGTCATCGGCGAGTTGGCGTTGATCAGGTTGATGATGCAGCAGTTGTCCTCGACGAACTGATCGCCGAAGACAAGCTTCGCCATCGCCACCGTGTCTTCGGCGCGCTCTGGCGCTGTCACCGAGCCCATAAACGGTTTGTCGGAATAGCGGATATGTGAATAGACCATATCCAGGTGGCGCTTGTTGACCGGGATATCGACCGGCTCACACACGGTACCGCCGGAATGGTGCATGGCCGGCGTCATGTAAGCCAGCTTCACGAAGTTCCGGAAATCCTCGATCGTCGCGTAGCGACGACCGTCGTCCAGATTGCGGATGAAGGGCGGACCGTAGACTGGTGCGAAGACGGTCGCGCCGTCGCCAATCTTGACCTTGCGGTCGGGGTTGCGGGCATGCTGGATGAAGTGGTTGGGGGCGGTCGACAACAGCTTGCGCGCCAGGCCGCGCGGCACGTGGAGCGTCTGGCCGTCCTTGCCGACATCGGCGCCGGCCTCCTTCCACATATCGACGACCTCCTGGTCGTCGTGGATGGCGATGCCGACCTCTTCCATGACCGTTTCGGCGTTGTTCTCGATGATCTCCAGCGCCTCTTCGGTCAGCACCTCGGTCAACGGGATGTTGCGCTGGATATAGGGCAGGGCGTCGGTCGAGTATTTGTGGCTGCGCTGGGCGCGCCGCGCGCCGCTGCCGCCGTGTTCGCCGCGATGGCGCCTGCCGCGCCGTCCGCTGGGTGCCTCGTCATTCATGGTCCTGCCTCCTTGGGCCTGCGGCAGCTTATGGCACGCGCCCGGACGGCAATACGGCCAGTTTCCGTCGCCGACGACGAGGCCAAGGTCGTCTTTGGTCGGGTTCGCCCGTCTTGTCGTCAGCGGCATGAAAGCGGTACGTTGCATTGAAACGCGGGAGGACACCCATGGCCGAGGCACCGTTTGCTGACGAGTGGAAGGCAACGCCCTATTGGTGGGAAGCAGCACCCCGGCCAGAGTTTGTCCCGATCCCCTTGCCCCGGGCCGTCGACGTGGCGGTCGTCGGCTCCGGCTATGCCGGCATGTCGGCTGCGCTCTACCTGGCGCGCGCCGGGCGCGATGTCCTGATCCTGGAAGCCAGCGACCCCGGCCACGGCGCCAGCTCGCGCAGCGGCGGCATGGCCGGCGGCGGGCTGAAACTCGGCTATGGCGAGCTGAAGGCCAAGTACGGTCAGACGAAGGCCGCCGCCCTGGTCCGCGAAGGTGACAATGCGATGACATTCTTCGACGAGTTCATCGCGTCCGAGCAGATCCAGTGCCACTACCAGAAGGTCGGGCGTTTCGTCGGCGCCCACGCGACCAGCCACTACGAATCCATGGCCCGTGACGCCGAACTGGTGAAAAAGGAAGTCGGCATCGACACCGGCTACATGATCCCCAAGAGCGATGTGGCGAACGAAGTCGCGACCGACATCTATCACGGCGGCAAGGTAACGCTGTCGGGTGGCGGTCTGCATCCGGCGGTCTACCATCAGGAGTTCCTGGACCGCGTGATGGCGGCCGGAGTCAAGCTGGCGGCGCACACGCCGGTCGAGCGCATCAGCCGCGACGGCGATGGTTTTGACGTCAAGACTTCCCGCGGCACGGTCAAGGCGAAAGAGGTCGCCGTGATGACCAACGGCTACACCCCGCGCGCGACCCAGGAGTTCCGCCGACGCCTGGTGCCGGTCGGCAGCTATATCATCGCGACTGAGGAACTGCCGGACGAGACCATGAACCGGCTGTTCCCCAATCACCGTATGATCGCCGACACGAAGAAGATCCTCTACTATTACCGCCCGTCGCCGGACCGCAAGCGCGTCATCTTCGGCGGCCGCGCCAAGACCCGCGATGTCGAGACGCGGGAAAGCGGCAAGGTTCTGCACGACTTCATGACCGGCGTCTTTCCGGAGCTGAAGGACGTCAAGGTGACGCATAGCTGGACCGGCAACGTCGCCTTTGCCTTCGACAAGCTGCCGCATACCGGCGTGAAGGACGGCCTGCACTTCGCGCTCGCCTGCAACGGGTCCGGCGTCGTGAAGCAGACCTATCTGGGCTACAAGACCGCGCAGCGCATTCTGGGCACGCCGGAAGCCGAATGCGCGTTCGAGGGGTTGGCGTTCCCGACCATACCGTTCTACGACGGCAATCCCTGGTTCCTGCCGATCGTGCAGCGCTACTACCAATACCGCGACCGCGTCGCGCGCTAGGGACGTCGTTTCGATGGCTCAGTATGACGCGCTCCTGAAGCCGCTCACGATCAAGGGCCTGGCGCTGAGGAACCGCATCATGTCGACCGCGCACGCGCCGGCCTATGCCGAGAACGGTATGCCGGGCGAGCGTTATCAGCTCTATCACGAAGAAAAGGCAAAGGGCGGCATCGCGCTCACCATGTTCGGCGGTTCGTCGTCGGTCGCGCCGGATTCGCCACTGCCGTTTCGCCAGCTCTCCGTCGCCCACGACGATGTCATTCCGCACCTGAAAGCCTTGTCCGATCGCGTGCACAGCCACGGTGCGGCGACCATGTGCCAGATCACCCATATCGGCCGGCGCGGACGCTGGGACGGCGGCAACTGGATGCCGCTGGTGGCGCCATCGCCTGTGCGCGAACCGTTGCACCGAAGCTTTCCCAAGGAAGCCGAGGATTGGGATATCCGCCGCATCATCGCCAGTTACGCGCGCGCGGCCCAGCGCTGCCGTGAGGGCGGGCTGGATGGCGTCGAGGTCATCGCCGCCGCACAACACCTGATCGATGCCTTCCTGTCGCCCAGCGTCAACCGCCGGACCGATGACTACGGCGGCAGCCTGGAGAACCGCATGCGTTTCGGCCTGGAGGTGTTCGAGGCAATCCGCGAGGCGGTCGGCGACGACTTCATCGTCGGCATGCGCCTCTCCGGCGACGAGCTTCTGGAAGGCGGCCTTGATCAGTCCGACTGCATGACGGTCGCGACACGGTTCGCTGAATCTGGCCTGATCGACTTCTTGTCCGTCTACCAAAGCCACGGCACCGACTGGTCCGGGCTCGCCACGCTGATGCCGAACATGAGCTATCCGCCGGCGCCGTTCCTCTACCTCGCCAGTGCGGTGAAGGCTCAAGTCGACATCCCCGTGCTGCATGCCTCGGCGATCCGCGACCTGCCGACCGCCGACCGCGCCATCGCCGAAGGCCATGTCGACATGATCGCCATGACACGCGCCCACATCGCCGATCCGCACATCGTCAATAAACTGGTCGAAGGCCGTGTCGACGACATTCGCCAGTGCGTCGGCGCGACCTATTGCGTCGACCGCGTTTCGTTGGGCGGCGAGGCGTTGTGCGCCTATAACGCCGCGACCGGCCGCGAAAAGACGATGCCCCATGTGATCGCCAAGGCACAGGCCGCGCGCAAGGTGGTCGTCGTCGGTGCCGGACCCGGCGGTTTGGAGGCCGCCCGCGTCGCCGGCGAGCGGGGCCACAGTGTCGTCCTTTTCGAATCCGCCAATCAGCCCGGCGGCCAGATCAACATTGCCGCCAAGGCGCCCTGGCGCGAAAACCTGTCGGGCATCGTGCGTTGGCTCGACGGGCAGGTGACGAAGCTGGGCGTCGACAAACGTCTCGGCACCGAAGCAACCCGCGACACCGTCGTGGCTGAGAACCCGGATGTCGTGATCCTGGCGACCGGCGGACGCCCCAACACCGGCTACTTCGATGGCGCCGACCTGGCCGCCAGCGTTTGGGACATCCTGATGGACGCAGCGGAACCCGGTAAGAACGTGCTGCTCTATGACGAGAATGGCATGCAACAGGGTCCATCCTGCGCGGAGTACATGGCCGAGCGCGGCGCGTTGGTCGAGGTCGTGACCAACGGACGCATGATCGGCGAGGAGGTCGGTGCGACCAATCTGCCGACCCACATGCACAACCTCTATAAGTCGGACGTGCTCTTGACGCCCGACTTTCACCTCAAACAGATCTACCGCGAGAACGGACATCTGGTCTGCGTTCTCCACAACGACTATAGCCATGAGGAGGAGGAGCGGGTCGTCGACCAGGTCGTCTCCGATTACGGCACACTCGCCAATGACGGCCTTTATGGCGACCTGAAGGAGCTTTCGCTCAATCGCGGCCAGACGGACTACGACGCGTTGATCGCGGGAGAACCTCAGGCCCTGCGCACCAACCCGGACGGGCGGTTCCAACTCTTCCGCATCGGCGATTGCGTCGCCAGCCGCAACATCCACGCGGCGGTCTACGACGCCCTGCGGCTGGCGAAGGATCTATAGTCCGGATGGCTGCTGGCGCATTCAACACTGTTGAGGTGGGTCCGGACAATGTGGACGAGACCGGCTTCTTCTGCCTGATGAGCCGGCGCAAGGCGGATGGCTACAAACGAAAACGCGCCTGGCTCGACAAACGTTTCGCCGAGGGCTTGAAGATCCACATGATCAAGGACGGCGGCCGCGGCTTCGTCGAGACGATCCCCGGCGCCTACGCCTGGCGGGCGGTCGAGGCCAAGGACTATCTGGTCATCCACTGCCTGTGGGTCGTCGGGCGCAGCAAGGGTAGCGGCCTGAGCGGCCACCTCATGAACCTCGCCGTCGATGAAGCGAAGCGCGCGGGTTTTCCCGGTATCGCCATGGTGACAAGCGAAGGCAACTGGCTGATCGGCCGCCGCTTCCTGGACAAGCACGGCTTCACTTGCGTTGACGAAGCGACGCCGACATTCTCGCTGATGGTGAAGCGCTGGGGCGACGTCGATCCGCCGTCATTCTCCGGCAACTGGGACAAGAAACGCGCCGCGTTGGGCGGCGGGCTCACCGTCTTGCGCTCGGACCAGTGCCCGTACATCGACGACACCGTCACCATTCTGCGCGAGGCCGCTGACGATCACGGCCTGACCTTCAAGGAGCTCGAGTTGACGTCAGCCAAGGACGTACGCCGCCGGGCCCCGTCCGCCTATGGCGTGTTTCATGTCGTCTGTGACGGTCGGCTCATCTGCACCACGCCGATCACGCGCCGCGAGTTCGACAAGGCGCTGGCGTCAAGCTGACAGGGATGGGCCGCTTGATGATCTGCGGTGCCACCGCCAGGGAGGCGGTTCGTCGTAACGCATGACAAGACGAAAGAACATGGCGACGACGAATGCATACGCAACGACACACAGTAAGAATGTAAGAACGTTGCCATTGGTTGGTCTCCGTCCAATAGACGTTGACAAGTTTCCTTACTCAGCCTCTTGTTTCCCAGGCTCGCAACAGACTCCATAATGGACCCGAAGGAGCGGTGGCGCAACGTGACGTCTTGGGCTTTGGCGCCTGCGGTATCGACAAAGCACACGAACGGTTCACACAATGAAGACCATGTCCGTCAGAGTTTGGCAGCGCGACCTTTCGATGACAGAGCGATACCGGCCTTCTGGCGGCCGTGAATGGTTGTCGCTCGACGCATCGCCCGCAAGAAGCTGACCGGTAGCGCCAAGGTACACCATGAACAACGCAGACGTCGTCGCGCGAGAGCTAGGACCGCAGGAGGTGTTGCTTGTCGAACTCAACCGACGCTGCAACGGTGCCGTGCAACTGGTCGCCATGGTGGAGCTGCGTGAGCCGATGGATGTCGGCGATCTGCGCCGCGCTCTCAAGGTCATCCATGGTCGTCACCCGCTCATGCGCGGACGGATCGAGGCACGCGACAATCTGTGGTGGGTGTGCGACGTGCCGTTCGAGACCATCGAGATACGCACGGAGAGGCTTGAAGAGCCGTTCGACATGGAGGCGATCTACGCCCGTGAAGCGGCGATCGTTCACGATGTGGCCGATACCGCATGGCGGCTCGTCGTGTTGACGGATGACGCGGGTCGGGCCCGATGGCTGATCCTGGTGACCAACCATGCGGCGATCGATGGACGCTCGGCGCTGGTCGTGTTCAACGAGATAGACAAACTGGTCCGCGATCCCAATGCCCTCGATCATGCGTCGCTGCCGCTGACCGAAGCGCCCGAACGTGGACTGGCGGCCGCCGGGCTGAAAGGCGAAGCCGGCATCTTCGCCGAATGGCCGGACCAGGCCAGTTGGCCCGTCGATGCGGCGGCGCCGGCGGCCCGACGGCGCCCCCACGCCATGCTCAGGGTGTTGCCGAAGGCAGACCTTCAGGCGCTGCACGACCGCCTGCACGGCGAGGGCGTGCATCTGGCCGCCGCCTTCTGCGCCGCGGCGGTGCGCGCGGGACCGGCGCTGCCCGGGCACACGGCGTGGACGGGGATCGTCGAGCCGACCGATGTGCGCGCCGATTGCAACCCGGCGATTCCAGGCACCGCCGTCGGCGAGTTCGTCGCCGCCATCAATATCTTTGCCGGACCCGAACACGACGACCTCAGCACGATCGCGCTCGCGCGCGCCATGGGCGAGATGCTTCGAGACAACCGGCCGGCCAGTCTCATGATGGAGACGGATGTGCCGCTTGACGTCACGATCGAGCAGGTCGACCAGATCGCCGCGCCGAGCGATAGGTTTGCCAGCGGCATCTGCGTCTCGGATGTCGGCGATCTCGACCGCCTGTCGGGGCGGCCGGTCGGCATCGGCCGGATCTTGATCATGCCGTCGCAGAACCATGGCGTGCACCCGATCATGGTCGCGATTGTCTCGACATCCGAAGGCGCGTGTCTTTCCTTCGGCTACGACCAACCCCTGCGCGGCCGCGACGCCGCGAACGCCTTCGCCGATCGCTATGTCGACGTGCTTCGCGGCATGGCGCGGGGCGCCTGAGAGCACCAGTCACCGGGGCCGGTTTCCTCCCCAGCCCGTTAAGCTCGGCGAACCCCGCACCGTTTACTCGACCTAAACATCTGCCTTTGGGTTTGCAAACCTAAGATGCACGGGCCAATTCAGAGTCGTGCTGACTTCCACACTGTCGCCACCAAGTGTGCTTAGGCTCCCCAAGAGTTGCCGCACAACTCCAGTGTCACAACAGGAAGTGCGAAGACTTGCAATGCATGGGGAGAGCGCTCTTGAGTTGGAGGAAAGCATCTGTTGCTACCGCACTGCTGAGTCTAGTTCTAGGACAACAAGCAGCCGCCGATGTCATTCATAATGACACGACGGAGTACGAGAGCCGCCTGCAACTGGGAACGGACGAATACGATTGGTTCCAGTTTCGAGCGTGGACCCGAGAAGACTACTTCCGAGGCGTCAACGGTTTCTGTGAGGGTGCGCTTTGGTACGCCGATACATTTTACGCTGAAAGCACGTTGTGCGTTACTCACGAAGCTGTTGTGTGGCAGCCGTCGACGTCGGTCAGGGGATTGTTTTCGTTTTCGTTGCTAAAAGAAGTCGAAGGCTACCGAGTTGGTGGTTTGGTTGAGACCAGGCTTGGAAGTCTGCAGATCGTTCGATTTGAGAATCATGACGCTCGCGCTGGAACCAGTGAGCCGTGTGCAGGATTCGCCCTGGACTACAAACGTTTGAGTCGTCCGGACGAGGATCCGGCCAAAGGCGGGCTAAGGTTCTATGCCTGTGGTTACAAAGACACAGGTTTGTCTGACGAGGCGTTTCGTGAGATTCTGGATATGTTCCGAATTGACGGTGAACTCGACTCGCTGTTCTGAGTCGCATCGATGTAACGTCGTTTGTCCTGCGTGACTGATCGCTGGCCATCCGGTGCGAACTGGCAAAAGGGGAGACATGTACAAACTGTTCTATGCGAATCATTCCGCCGCCATGGGCACGCGCGCCGTGCTCGAGGAAATCGGCGCGGACTACGAACTGCTCGACTCCAGTATCGATCTCGACGAGCCGCGCCCGCCGGAACTCCTGGCGCTCAATCCCAACGGCTGGGTTCCCGTCCTGATCTATGACGGCGGCGCCATGCACGAGGCCTCGGCGATCACCGTCTTCCTGACCGATCGGCACGCCGAAGCCAATCTGGCGCCGGGCGCTGACGACCCCCTGCGCGGGCCGTTCCTGCAATGGCTGGTCTATTTGTCGAACACACTGCAGATGGCCTATCAGCTGAGCTACTATCCGCTGCGTTTCTGCGAGAGCGAGGAGCATATCGCCAGCGCGCGGGCGCGCTCGTGCATACGGCTGCGCGAGATCTGGGGCATGATCGACGACGCCATCGGCGACGACGACTGGCTGGTCGGCAACCGTTTCACCGCCGCCGATATCCACGTGCGCATGCTGGCCACCTGGCTCAGCCCGGACATGGGCCATCCGACCATGCAGGAGTTCCCCAATGCCAACCGGGTGGTGGCCAACGCCGCCGTGCGCCCGGCCGTCAAGAAGGTGTTCGGCTGACGGCGTACCGGGTCACGGCGATCGGAGCGGCGGCCAGTGACATGACCCAAAAAGACATGGCGCCGCTCTGCGCTATCGCAGGGAGCCCGAACACCCGTTGGCGTCAATGGACCCGCGGGGTGGGCTTGCCGTGTGGACGGGTGGCCGGCTTTGGCTCACCCATACAAGCCATGATCTTCAATGATCCATAGTGTCGCGTCGTTGTCGAAGTTGTAGATGGTGACGTTGGGCCCAAAGGACTGCGCCGCCGCGCTGGCCTCGTCAAGTGACTCGATGGCTTCGCCGTTGAGCGTGATATCTTTCAGGACCACGTTGTCGTGAAGCGGGTCGAAGTCGGTAATGACGTCGGTGTCCGACTCGCTGGTGAAGATGAACGTGTCATCGCCCGGCCCGCCTTTCAGCTTGTCCCAGCCGGGCCCGCCGATCAGCACGTCATTGCCGGCGCGGCCATCCACCACATCGATGCCGTCGCCGGCCACGATCTGATCGTCCTGGTTCGTACCCTTGAGGAAGTTGCTGCGGTCACTGCCGAAGATGGTGTTCAAATCGGGATTGGCTTCGACCGCGATGGTCGTGGCCACGGCGGTCGAACTGCCGTCTTCGCCGCGCTCGTCCTGCACGGTGATTTCGATCTGCCGCAGGGTTTCGTCCGGGTCATCGGTGCGGCTTTCGAAACTGAGGCTCTGCAGGATCTCCTGATAGGTCTCGGCACTCGCCAAACCCTTCAGCGTCAGTGTGCCCTCCTTGGGGTCATAGTGCGCATGAACGCCGCTGTGCTTGGGCAGCTCGACGGACAGCAGATCGTGCTTGGGGTCCAGGCCACCGACGATCTTGACCACGGCGCCGCCGAGCAAGGTCGAGTCTGTGTCGGTAATGGCGAGATCGGTGGCGAACTCGATGGCCGGCCCGCCTTCCTCATAGGTCTGCGGATGCGGGTCCGGTGTGCCGTCATCATAGAAGGCGACAGCCCGGGGCCGCTCGGCGATGTCGGGGTCAAGCGCGTTGGAGACCGCGACAATGGTCTCGCCGAAATCGAAAAAGTCACCGTCGCCGTTCAAATCGGTCAGACGGATGACGTTGCGCTGGTTGGGACCGCCGTTCGAGGTGATGGCGACGTCGCCGTTCTCCGACGCGGCGATCGAAAAACCGACGAAGACGTCGAACCCTTCTGGCAGCAGGCTGCTGTTCCAAACCTCCTGCGCTTCCGCCGCCTGGTCGATATCGCCGCTGCCGTTCAGATCGGTAAGACGATAGACCGACGAAATGCCGCCCGACGGAAGGAATTGCCAGGTCAGCACGCTGTCGCCCTGTACTGCGTGTGTGAATGCCACAGGCGCGCCAAATGGGTTGTCCTCGTCGATGAAGACCTTGGCCTCGCCCGGATCGATCGTACCGTTACCGTTCGTGTCTTCTGCGCGATAGATCGTGTCGGGGTCGCCGCCATTGGTGTCGGAGATGAAGGCGACGTCGCCGGCAAATGAGATATCGAAGGCCGAGGAACTGGCATTGAGCGTCTTCAGATCAAGCCAGACCGTGGCTTCGCCGAGGTCGTTGGCGTCGCCGTCGTTGTTCAGGTCGACGGTGCGGTAGACGGCGTCATCGAACGGGCCCGCGACGACGCCGGGATTGACAAGATAGATGGCACCGTCCGGACCTTCGGCGATGCCGTTAGGCGTGACGAAGGGCAGGCCGCCGGCATTCTCAGCGGAGAACCAGACGCTCGCCTCGCCGGCGTCGTTGGCGTCACCGTCACCGTTCAGATCGTTCAGCGCGTAGACGCTGTCTGTGTTGCCGTCGCCGACATAGACCGTTCCATCGGAGGCTTGGTGGACGTTAAAGATATTGCCGGTGGGATCCGGCAGGCCGGAAGCGTTGGTTTCATCGAAGAAGACGATGGTTTCGCCTTCGTCGCTTGCGTCGCCGTCGCCGTTCAGGTCGCGCAGGTGCCAGACCACATCGGCCCTTTGGTCGCCGAGCAACACGCCTTCAAGTGGCTGATAGGCGGGCGTCAGCGATACCTCCGGCACGATCACCGAGGGATCGACTGGTGGTTGATGATGGCCGTGACCCCACTTTCCGAAACCCCAATTCCAAGAGTTTAGGCGCCCCCAATAACCGCTCATCGCACGTTTCCCCTCGTTAGGCTCCGGGCCCGACGAAGCGCGCCCGCGGTTGCTCATGGTGTCTGCGGCCCACGGGTTCCGAGGGCCGAGCGCGCGGTCCACCCGCCACGCGAGCCGAACCATATCTGCGAATGAGAATCATTCGCAACTTATTTCTCCATCCGTGCCGAGGTCATGACAGTGTTGCCAACCGGCGGCCTGTGGCGAGGCGTGACGCATCCTTGAAGCGTACGGCGCGCGTTCCCATGCTTTAGTCGACAGCCATCAGGAGGATGCCATGACGGCACAGCAGGTGAGCAGGAAGGCCAACGCGGTGGGTATCAATCACATCGCGCTGGAAGTAGGTGATATCGATGAGGCGCTCGCCTTCTACGGCGGCTTCTTAAACTTTGAGCTTAAGTCGCAAAGCGAGAATGCCGCGTTTATCTACTTCGGTGATCAGTTCATTAATTTTGCCAAGGGGCGCTCGCAATCACCTGATGATAAACGACATTTCGGGATTGCTGTCGATGACAAGGAGTTGGTGCGCGAGACTCTGAAGGCAATGGGTGTCGAGGTGCTGCCTGGCCGGTTCCTCGACTTTCTCGACCCCTGGGGCAACCGGGTGGAGATCACGACCTATCAGAACATCCAGTACACCAAGGCGCCGGGCGTCCTGAAAGGCATGGGCCTTGAAGGACTCGACAAGACCGACGAGGCGAAGAAGGAACTGGCCGAAAAGGGCATGGCGCCCGTCTAGGCATCAGACCTCGCCGAGCGCTTCGGCGACCTTGTGGTGGAAGAACGCGGGCACGTGTTCGGAAATGGCGCTGCGCTGACTGTCGACCATGAAACGGCCTCGCTCATAGCCGCGCGAATGAAGACCGCGCTGGACGGATTCACAGAGATCCCGGTCCTCGGGCCACAGCACATTCGATCCGTAACGCGCCCGCGCGGCGTCCGTTTCGCCGGCGCCATCTGGTAGCCGGAAGCTGTCGCCGCCCAGGCGCGTCGACGCGACGTCAATGGGCTCGAACATAAACACGTCGAAGTTCGGTGAGCCCGGCATGACGCCCAAGGTCATGTTCGGCCACAGGTGCCAGAAGACGGCCTTCGTCACGGATGTATCGGCGCGATAGTCATAGGCGGCGTTGGCGGGTTTCGTGCACGCCATCTCGTGGCGCGTGTACATCGTGTTGAGTTCGATCGTGTAGCTTTCCATGTCGACCAGATCGACGAAGGCCGGATGGGCGGGGTCGCAGTGATAACACTCGCTGCAATTGTCCATCAGCACCTTCCAGTTGGCCTTCAGGTCGACGCCGTTATCGCTGTCGTTGCGCGTGCGCTGACCATCGACCTTGACCAGGTCTTGAAATGACGGGACCAGCGACGTGATTTCGTCGGCTAGACCGTCGAACTGGTCGGCGAAGGGCGCGGCGTCCGGATCGAGGTTGACGAACAACAGGCCCAGCATCGATTCGACACGGACGGGCGTCAGGCTGAAATCTGTTCTGTCGAAGCCCCGCACGCCGTCCGACAGGCGTGCCGAGCGCAATGCGCCATCGCTGTCATAGGCCCAGGCGTGATAGGGGCAGGTGATCACTGCTTTGATTCGCCCGCGACCCTCCAGCAGCTCATGGGCGCGATGACGGCAGACATTGTAGAAGCCCTTGATCGCGCCATCCCGGCTGCGGATCAGAAAGATCTCCTGATCGACGATGCGGCAGGTGATGTAACTGCCGGGTTCCGGCAGATCGCTTTGGTGGCCGACATAGCGCCAGCTCTTGTAGAAGATGGTTTCTTTCTCGCGCGCCAGGATCGCCGGATCGGTGAACCAGCGTGGTGGCAAGGTGAAGAACGGCCCGTCGCCGTCGATCGCTTTGCGTGCGGCCTCTGACATGCCAGCCAGACTAGCGCGCTGTCATCCGGATGTCAGGCCGCGTCAGCCGGTTTGGTTGCCGTCCACTTGTCGAGTGTTTCCCGCGCGCCGCTTTTCACGCGGTCCCATTCCTCGGCGTCGCGCGTGTCGGTCTTGGCGGTCAGTTCGATGACATAACCGTTGGGGTCGCGGAAGTAGATCGAGTGGATGAAGCCGTGGTCGGCGATGCCGCGCGTCTCGATGCCCGCGTCCTTGCCCTTTTGGAACATCGCGTGCAGCGTCTCCATGCTGACTTCCAGCGCGATGTGCAGGTCGAAGTCGTGCTGGTCCCTGAACGTGAAGGGCTGGCCCGGCGCCTCGAAGAAAGCAAGGAACGACCCGTCGCCCATCTCAAAGAAGACATGCAGGACCCTGGTGTCGCGCCCGGTCTGCGTCGTCGCGATCTCGAACGCCTCGGCCAGTTCCAGGCCCAGAAAGCCCTCGTAGAACTGCCGGGTCTGCTCGGCGTCGCGGCAGCGATAGGCGTTGTGATGCAATCCAAAGATGTCCGCATTCCCACTCATCGACCGTCTCCTTCGCAAGGCTTGATCCTTAGATCGGTCCGCGAGCGGACCCAATCAAGGTACGTCGGCCCGGCCTGCGCGGATCTCCTGAAGGCTGGCCGCAAGGCAAGCCGGATGATCAGGTCCGGGCATCCCGGATCGCTCGCCACACGGTCTCAGCCGTCGCCGGCATGTCCAGACGGGTGACGCCGATCGGGCGCAGCGCGTCCAGGATCGCGTTCATCACCGCCGGGGGTGCGGCGATGGTGCCGACCTCGCCGACGCCTTTGACGCCCAGGCTGTTGGTGCCTGTCGGCACCGGTCGGGCCGACCAGTCGACCATCGGCAGGTCGCCGGCGCGCGGCATGCAGTAGTCCAGAAACGTCGCGGACTGAAACTGGCCGGTATCGGGATGATAGTGGCACAGCTCCATCAGCGCCTGGCCGACGCCCTGGGCGACTGCACCGTGGACCTGCGCCTCGGCGATCATCGGGTTGACCACCGTGCCGATATCGTCGACGCAGACGTAGTTGAGCAGCGTGACGACACCGGTGTCGGGGTCGATCTCGACCTCCGCGACGTGGCAGCCATTGGGGAACGTCGCGGCCTTGACTTTGTTGAACGCGGTTTCGTCCAGGCCGGGCTCCAGCCGGTCATGGGGAAAGTTGTGCGGCACATAGGCGGCCTCGGCTATCTCGGCAAAGCTTGCCTGGCGGTTGGTGCCGGCGACGGCGAACATGCCGTCGGCATAGGTGACGTCGTCGACATCGGCCTCCAGCAGGTGGGCGGCGATATGCCGCCCCTTGGCGATCACCTTGTCGGTTGCTACCGCAATGGCTGGGCCGGCAGAGACCAGCGAGCGCGACGCATAGGTGCCCAGGCCATAGGGCTCGCGCTCCGTATCGCCAAACGCGAGGTCAATGGCGTCGATCGGCAGGCCCAGCCGGTCGGCGGCGATTTGCACGAACGCGGTCGCATGGCCCTGGCCGTGGCTGTGGGTGCCGACATGCAGCGTGGCGCTGCCGGTCGGGTTCACCCGAAGCCGCGCGGACTCATAGCTGGTCGGCGAGCCGTCGGCGGCCGATTCGATATAGGTCGCGAAACCAAGGCCGCGATAGCGGCCGCCGGCTTCAGACCGTGACCGCCGTGCCGCGAAGTCCGTCGCCGCCGCGCCATTCAGCGCGCGATCCATAACCGCGGCGAAGTCGCCGCTGTCGATCGTCAGGCCGGTCACGTTGGTGGCCGGCAGGTCGTCGGGCCGGTACATGTTGCGGTGTCTTATCTCGATCCGGTCGATGCCCGTCGCGACCGCGGCCTCGTCGACGAGACGCTCTATGACGTAGGCGGCCTCAGGCCGGCCGGCGCCGCGATAGGGCGCCGTCGGCACCGTATTGGTCAGGATACCCTCGATGTTCATGTCGACGGCGCCGATCCGGTAGATGCCGGCGATCAGCGGGGCATAGAGATTGATTGGCAGGGTTGCTCCGATGCCGATCAGATAGGCGCCCAGATTGACTCTCGTGTGAACGCGCAGCGCAAGAAACTGGCCGTCGCCGTCCAGCGCCAGTTCGGCCCGCGTCTCCTGGTCGCGCGCCTGGGTGTCGGTCATCAGCACCTCGTGGCGTGTGCCCGTCCAACGCACCGGACGATCCAGACGCCGGGCAAGCCAGCACGCAACGATGTCTTCGGGGTAGGGGGTCGAACCGCGCATGCCGAACCCGCCGCCGAAGTCGGGCGAGACGATACGCAGTTGCGATTCCTGCATGTCCAACAGTCCGGCGAGACGCGTGCGCAGCAGGTGCGGCGCTTGACTGCCCAAGGTGAAGATCAAACCGCCGGTCGTCGCATCCGGCTCGGCAACCACAAGGCGCGGCTCCATCGGGTTGGCGGTGATGCGGTTGTTGACGAGGTCCAAGCTGACGACATGGGCGGCGTTGGCGAATGCTTCTTCGGCCGCTGGCGCGTCGCCGCTTTGCCAGACATAGGCAAGGTTGCCCGGTGCATCGGCCCAGATCGTCTCGGCGTCGTCGGCGCGCGCCTGATCCATGGTGACGACGGCGGGTATGTCGTCATAGTCGACGTGAACCGCTTCGGCGGCGTCGTGCGCGGCGTCGCTGGTCTCCGCGACGACAACGGCCACCGCGTCGCCGACAACCCGGACGATGTCGCGAACCAGGGCGGGCCGGGGCAGGATCGGCAGCGGCCTGCCGTCGCTGCCGTCGAATGCGATCCGATTGGGGATCGGTTTGATGCCGTCGGCTTCCAGATCCTCGCCGGTCAGGACATCGACGACGCCCGGCATGCTCCGCGCGGCCGACGTATCGATGGTGCTGATCGTGGCGTGCGCATGGATCGACCTGACGAACGCCAGATGCAGCGCACCGGGTACGTGATAGTCGCCGACATAGTTCCCGCGCCCGGTCAGAAACCGCCGATCTTCCTTGCGCCTGACCGGCGCGCCAATACCCTCGGATGTCATGGATGCGACCCTAGAGCGGATCATGGTCAGGTGGAACCTCTGACGGTTTCACCTGACCATGTGAATCCGCTCTCGATCTGTGAGTAGAGCAGAATCACCTGCCTTAACGGACTCGCGAAGCGATTCCATCAAAACAGGATCTGCTCTAAGACGCGGCCCATCACATAGCCAAGCAAATTGACCGCCGGGCTAGAGCGGGCGGGCTAGAGACGGCGAGTTAAAGATTATCCTTAGCGACCTGGTACCAGTCTTTTTGACTCTGGAAATAGACCTTGCCGCCACGCTCGACACTGTTGACGACAGTCTCGAACATCCCTCGCGCTTCGTCCGGTCGTCCGGTCTTGCGGAGCAACAGGGCATAGCGCACGCGCGGCTCTTCCTCGTTGGCGTAGCCGACCAGATCGGCATAGGTCGAGAGCGCTTCGTCGTCACGGCCCAGGGCTTCCAGGCTGCGCGCATAGAGCAGATGGCCCGCGCGTGAACGGTATCCCGGATGGTGCTCCTGGACCCGGTCCAACGCGCCGAGCGCCGCGTCGAACTTGTCGTCCAGGAAGTAGGCTTCGGCGAGCCGGATCAGGGTGTCGGCATCATGCTCGTGGACGCCCTTCAGCGAGCGATTCAGCAGGACGGCGGCCTCCTCATAGCGCTGCCGCTGCATCAATTGTTCGGCCATCGCTGACAGTGTCTCGACGGTCTCCACGTCGGCCAGGTCGTTGGCCGCCAGACGGTAATCCTTGTCCGGGTCGATCAGCTTGCCGACATCCGTCTTGATCTGTTTCGCCGCCTTGCTGTGGCGCATGCCGGGCAGGATGTGGACCGCGAAGTAGACGAGCGCGCCCAGCCACGGCGCGGCGATGATGAACAGGATCCACCAGTACTCGCGCCCATTGCGGGCGACATGAATGCAGGCGGCGATCTGAACCAGCAGGGTCAGAACAACCAGGATAGGCATGGCCTACTCCCTAAGATCGCAATCACCCACGATTATGCGACTTCCGCGTGCTCCAGGCCAGGATGGCGGTCACACAGCGGCGCTTTTGCAGGCGGGGCTCGTCTCGCCGCCGAATCGGCGCCGTCATGACGGCACACGCACAGTCGGTGTCGCCTGCGTGACAATGGCGGGCCTTGGCGGACGCTAGTGAAGCGCCCTGGCTTTTGTTACGACAGGACCAACCGCGCCAAAGCGGGCGGTGCAGGGGAGAGGCATTCATGAAGAGCCATGCACGGGTCGTTGTTATCGGTGGCGGCGTTGTCGGCGTCGGTACCCTCTATCACCTGGCCAAGAAGGGCTGGTCCGATGTCGTTCTGGTCGAACGCAAGGAGCTGACGTCCGGCTCGACCTGGCACGCCGCGGGCCTCCTGCCGCTGTTCAACATGAGCTACTCGGTCGGCCAGGTGCACAAGTTCGCCGTGCGCTTCTATCAGGAGCTTGAGGAGGAGACCGGCCAACGCGTCGGCTTCGCCAAGGTCTCCAACATCCGGCTCGCCATGAACCAGGCGCGTATGGACGAGTACCGCCAGTATGCCGGCGTCGCCGACACCATCGGCGTCGAGGTGAAGTTCCTGACCCCCGATCAAATCAAGGAGGTCTGGCCGCTGTGCAACACCGACGGGTTGGTGGGTGCGATTCAGCACCCCGAAGACGGTTACATCCAACCGGCTGACCTGACCCAGGCGCTTGCCATCGGCGCGCGCAACAACGGCGCCGAAATCTATCGCAACACCACCGTGACCGGCATCGAGCGTACGCCCGCCGGCGAATGGCTGGTCAAGACCGACAAGGGCGACATCACATGCGAGCACGTGGTGACGGCCTCCGGCAGCTTCGCGCGTCAGGTCGGCGCCATGGTCGGCCTCGACGTGCCGGTCATTCCGGTCGAGCACCAGTACATCGTTACCGAGCCGCATCCCGACATCCAGAAGCGCAAGGCCGACGGTCTGCCCGAAATGGGTGTGCTGCGCGAGTCCGACGGTTCCTGGTACATGCGCGAGGAACGCGGCGGCCTGATCCTGGGGCCGTATGAAAAGGGCGCGCCCGCCTGTTATGTCGACGGTCCGTCCGACGACATGGAGTACGAACTCTTCCAGGAAGACCTGGAACGGCTGGAGCCGCATATCGAATCCGCCATCAACCGCGTGCCCGCGTTCGGCGAGGTTGGCGTCAAGCAGGTCTATAACGGCGCCATCTGTTATACGCCCGACGGAAGCCCGATTATCGGCCCGGCCTGGGATCTGCCCAACTTCTGGCTCAACGAAGGCCACAGCTTTGGCATCACCGCGGCCGGCGGCGCCGGCTGGCAGCTCGCCGAATGGATGGTCGAGGGCGAGCCCACCATCGACATGCTGGGCGTCGATCCCCGCCGCTTCGGCGACTACTGCACGAAGTCCTACCTCGTCGAAAAGAACGAGGAGGCCTACGCCAACGTCTTCACCATCCATTACCCCGACGAGGAGCGCGAGGCCGCACGCCCATTGCGTCAGGCGCCTTGCTACGACCGCCTGAAAGGGCTGGGTGCCGTGTTCGGCCAGAAGTTCGGCTGGGAGCGCGCCAACTGGTTCGCGCCTGCCGGCGTGCCCCAGGAAGACGACTGGTCGTTCCGCCGTTCGAAGTGGTTCGAGCATGTCGGCAACGAGGTGCGCAACGTTCACGAAAACGTCGGCATTCTGGATATGACCGCGTTCGCCAAGTGCCGTATCTCAGGCCCGGGCGCCGAAGCCTTCCTGGATGGCCTGATCGCCAACCGGCTGCCGAAGAAGATCGGCCGCGTCGGCCTGGTCCACGCGCTCAACACGCGCGGCGGCGTGCATTCGGAATACACGATCATGCGTGAGGCAGACGACTCGTTCTATGTCGTCTCGGCCGGCGCGCTCCAGCGCCTCGACCACGACTGGCTGAAGAAACACATGCCGACCGACGGTTCGGTCCGTTTCGATCATCTGACCAACCAGATGGGCGTCCTGGTCGTCGCCGGTCCGAAATCGCGCGAGCTGCTGCAGAGCATCACCCGCGACGACCTCTCCGGCGATAGCTTCAAGTGGTTGTCGGGCCGCTGGATCGATGTCGGTCTGGCGCCGACGCTTGCCTTGCGCATGAACTTTGTCGGCGAGCTCGGTTGGGAGCTGCACCATCCGCTGGAGTATCAGAACCACATCTTCGACGCCGTCATGGCGGCGGGCGAGGATCTGGGCATCAAACCCTTCGGCATTCGCGCCATGGAAGCCATGCGCATCGAAAAATCCTACCGCATGGTCGGCCAGGAGCTCTCGATCGAGTACGCCGCGCTTGAATCCGGCCTGCATCGCTTCGTGCATCTGAACAAGGGTGAGTTCATCG
Organism: Pseudomonadota bacterium; assembly: GCA_039028155.1. Taxonomy (NCBI): domain Bacteria; kingdom Pseudomonadati; phylum Pseudomonadota; species Pseudomonadota bacterium. Next base: position 24,070 of record JBCCIS010000019.1, on the reverse strand, counting down.
GCCGCGACGCGCTCTCGCAGTGGCAGGAGAGGGGCTTCCAGAACCAGTTCGTCACCATGGAGGTGCACGACGTCACCGATGCCGATCCTCTCGGCAACAACCCGATCTCACTCAACGGCGAGGTCGTGGGCCGCGCGACATCCGGCGGTTTCGGTTTCCGCCTCGGCAAGTCGCTGGCGCTCGGCATGGTGCGCCCGGAACACGCGGAGATCGGCACCGACCTCCAGATGGATATCCTGGGCACCAGCCACCGGGTGACGATCATCGAGGAATCGCCGTTCGATCCGGAGAACGAAAAGCTGCGGGCTTAATCCTTCGGTAGGTCTCTGCCCGCCATCTCCGGCATGCGCCAGGTGAAGAAGAGGGCGATCGCGGCGGCGATCATGATGTAATAGATCGGCGTGAAATCGTCGCCGGTGCGCTCGACCAGATAGGCGGCGATCAGCGGTGTCGTGCCGCCGAACAGGGCGAGGCAAATGTTGTAGCCGAGGCCGCCGCCGGTGCAGCGCACCTTGGCGGGCAGCAACTCGACCATCAACGGAACCGACAACGCCCAGCCCGCAGCACTCAAGCAGGCGAGCACCATCTGGCCGACCAGGACAAGGCCAAGCTCCGGCGTGTGCATGAGGTACCAGGCGGGCCAGCCGGCGACGATCGTGCCGAGCAGCGAGACGTAGAGCACGGCCTTGCGGCCAAAACGGTCCGCGGCAAGGCCGGTGAACGGGATCAGCACGGTCATGGCGATCAGGCTGACCGTGTTGATGTCCATCGCCTGGGCCGTCGTGAAGTGCATCTGGTCGGTCAGGTAGGAAACGGCATAGACGAAGAGAACGAAGTAGCTGACCGAAATCGGCATGTTGATGCCGATGATCGTGACGATCGTGCGCCAGTGATCCCTGAACGCGCTGACGATGGGGATGGCGAGGATCTCGTCTTCGCCCGGCATGGCCGCGGACTCAGTGAGGCGACGGCGAATGATGATGCCGATGATGGCGATGACGCCGCCGAACAGGAACGGGATGCGCCAGCCCCATTCCTTCATGGCCTCGTCGCCGACTACCGCGCTGGAGAGCGCTGCCATGCCGGAGCCCAGCAGGCAGCCGGCCATCATGGCGCAGGCAATCCAGGTGCCGACAAAACCGCGCCGGCGGGGTTCGGCGTTCTCGACCAGCAGAACCGAGGACGAGCTGTATTCGCCCGCTACCGACAGGCCCTGGACGAGACGGATCGCCACAAGCAGGACCGCGGCCATCACGCCGATCTGCTCATAGGTGGGCAACAAGCCCAACAAAAACGTCGAGATGTTTATGCTTGCCATGCACAGGATCATGGTCGGTTTGCGCCCGATCCGGTCGCCCAGGTGGCCGCCGATAATGCTGCCCAGCGGTCGCGCGCCGTAACCGGCGGCAAGCGCGCCGAACGCTGCGAGTACCGACGCGAAGCTGTCGCCGGACGGAAAGAAGCTGGCGCCGATGATCGTCGCCAGAAAACCGTAGGCGGTGAAATCGTACCATTCCAGGATATTGCCGATGGCGCAGGCGAACACCGTCTTCGGCGTCACCCGGCTTTTGCGCGCGGCCGCCGCCCCGGACGATGCCGCCATCTTACTACTCATGCTTAACCCAAGGTTGAACTGCGCGCCGGTGTCACCCTAACAGAGCCGCCTTACGGTTGCACGGTGGTGGCTGTTGCGGTTTGACTTAAGGCCGCACCGACGCCAGCGCGTAGCGCCTGAGCACGACCTCACCGGGGATTGGCTGCAGGAACATGCTGTCGTAGAGGCCGGCCAGAACGGTCACGACGAGCCCGTGGCTCGGCACGATGAACATGCGCTGACCGCCCCAGCCGACGGCGGCGGCCCAGGAGACCTCGCGCTTGTCGACCAGCGAGCGGCCGAGCCACCAGTGGTAGCCGTAGAAGAAGAGGCTCTGGCCGTTGATCTGCGGCGTGATCGATTGCGTGATCCAGTCCGCTGAGACGACACGTTCGCCGTGCCACTGGCCCTTGTCCAGGACGAGCTGGCCGAACTTGGCGATGTCGCGGGGCCGCAGACGCAGGCCCGAGGCCGCAATCGGCGTGCCATCGGGATAACGCACCCATTCGACGTCGGTGATGTCGAGCGGATCGAACAGGACGTCTTGGGCAAGGGCGTCGAGGTCGCGGCCGGAAACCCGCTTCAAGATGGCCGCCAGCAGCGCCGTGTTGCCGCCGCCATAGTTGTAAGAGATGCCCGGCGGGCGCACGAGCGGCTGCTCCAATACATAGCGCACGGGATCCGGGGCCACCGACATCTGTCGCTCGCTGTTGGCGGGGTCGCTATAGGGCGTGTCCTCGTCCCACGCCAGGCCCGGCGACATGGTGAGCAGGTGGGCAAGGGTGATGCCTGCTTTCTCCGGCGTCTTCAGATCGTCGTGTTCCGGGAAGAACGAAAAGACCGGTGTGTCGATCGTATCGAGCCAGCCGCGGTCGAACGCGATACCGACCAGAAGGCCGGTGATGCTTTTGGTCATCGACCGCAGATCGTGGCGCATGGCGGCATCGTAGGTGACCTCGCCCAAGGGTTTGCCCCAGGCTTGGTCCTCGCCGGTGAAATAGCGCTCATAGACCAGGGCGCCGCGACGCGCGATCACCACGCCATGCACATTGGACTCGGCCCAGGCCGTGAAGTGTTTGGCGATCCCGGCGAGCAGCGCGCCATCCATGCCTTGCTCGCCGGGCGCGGCGACGGCCCAGCCGTCGCCGAGGTCGGGCGGTGTCTGTGCGGAGTCAGGCGTTCCGTTCATGTTTTCGGCCAATTCGGTTGTGCGCCGCGCATGGTGGACTGCCAGAAATTTGCCGTCGATGCCTTTAAGAGCGTCAGTGCATTGGGTTGACCGGTTGGGCGCCAAGGCTCAGGCTCTTCGAATTGACCGGCAACGGAGTGTCACCATGGCCGAAGTGATCCATCAGATTCTGATCGATGACGGCGATATTCCCAACAATGGGCGTTTGCCGCTGATCCTTTACAAGGGCGCCGTCGACGTCGCGTGCGACGATCCCGATGGCGCGTTCGAGGAAATGTTCCACAGCCACGGCTGGGGCGGCGGCTGGCGGGGCGGCGTCATCTTCGATTTTCACCACTATCACGCCCAGGCGCATGAGGTCGTCGGTATCGCAAAGGGCACCGCGCGCATCCAGTTCGGCGGACCGGAAGGGCCGGTGTTCGATGTCGAGGCAGGCGACGCAGCGGTTATCCCGGCCGGCGTTGGCCACCGGCGGCTTGACGATGCGCCGGGTCTCTCCGTTGTCGGCGCCTATCCGCCGGGCCAGTCGCCCGACATCAAGCGCGAGCATGAACCGCAAAAGGACGCCATCCGCGCCAGCATCGACACTGTCGCCTTGCCGACGTCCGACCCGATTCTAGGCGTCGACGGTCCGGCTGTGACCTTGTGGCGGACGCCGTAGCGCTGCCACATTTCGGACTCACCGCGCGGTTAGGTGTTCGAACGTGACGTGCGCCGGTCGCCGGATTGAGGTAGAGTGCGCGCGTTTCTGAGGGGATCGGACCAATTCGTAACACTGGATGTTCATGACACGTCGTTGCCTGTCGAATGTCGTCACGTGGCCCCGAATGCTCATAGCGGCCGTTGCGGCGCTTCTTGTCTCGCTACCCGGCGCGCCCGCGACATCCCACCCCCACGCCTGGATCGATCTGAGAAGCGGCCTGCTGTTTGATGACGACGGACGGATCACGGCGATCGAGCAGGAGTGGTTCTTTGACTATTTCTACTCCACCATCGTCGCCGAAGAGTTGGCGATGGAGGATCGGCCGCTGCAAGACGTTCTCGACGAACTCGCGGAGATCAACCTCAACAGTCTCGCCGACTACGACTACTTTACAGAGATGATCGCCAACGGCGGCGAAGTGGCGATCGGCGAGGTCTTGGAGTACGAGACCGAGATGCGCGACGAGCGCCTGTGGATGCGTTTTGTCGTTGAGCTTGACGAACCGGTCGATCCCAATGCGCAGCTCGTCAGTTATTCGATCTACGATCCCAGCTATTACATCGAAATGGTCCACCTGGAAGGCGAGCCGGTGATGCTGAGCGGCGGGGAAACCGGCTCCTGCATCGCGCTGACTCAGTCGGCCGATCCGACCTTCGAGGCTGTCGCGCTGGCCGCGGCCATTGACCGCACCCAGACCGGCCCCACGGACCTGGGTGCCATGTTCGCTGAATGGGTACACGTTACCTGCGACTGAGCGGCCGGCCCCTGCCGGTCGCTTGGGTGCCTGTCGCCGCCGTTGTGGCGGCGGTCGTGCTGATCGTTCTGGCATTTGCCTTCATTGATAATCCGTGGTCGCAGCTGGTCGTCTGGGTGCAGACGATGCAGCGCGACCTGCACGATCGCATGGCGGCCGCGGTAAAAGCGGTCGGCGAGCATGGCGTGTGGGCAGCCTGGGGCCTGGTTGGGCTCAGTTTTCTTTATGGCGTCTTTCACGCGGTCGGACCCGGTCACGGCAAGGTCGTCATCGCGACCTACATGTTGACCCAGGAGAGCGAGCTGCGCCGCGGTGTCACGCTGTCGTTCCTGGCGGCGTTGGCCCAGGGCATCGTTGCGATTATCGCCGTCGAGGTGACGGTGACGTTACTCGACCTGCCGTTACGCGGCGCCCAACGCACCGCCGGCCACTTCGAGACGGCGAGTTACGCCGCCGTGCTGCTGCTTGGCTTGATCCTGGTGATCTCGGCGGGTCGCCGGCTGTGGCGCCGCCGCGCCGGCGGTCACGGTGACAATCATGCCGGGCACCATCACCACGGCGAGATAGGTCATGACGGGCAGGGGCACGATCACTGCGGCCACAGCCACATGCCCGATCCCCGCGACATGCAGGCCGGCGCGTCGTGGCGCAAGGGGCTTGGCGTTATCATCTCGATCGGCTTGCGCCCATGCAGCGGCGCAATCCTGGTTCTGCTGCTTGCCTATGCGCTCGGGCTCACCTTCACCGGCGTCGTGGCCGTGCTTGCGATGTCGATCGGCACCGCGCTGACCGTCTCGGTGCTTGCGGCGCTCGCGGTCTATGCCCGCGGTTTTTCCCTGCGCCTGGCCGAGCGCTTGCCGGAAAGCGGCAACCGCATCGGTGTTGTCGTCGAAGTGGTCGCCCTGGTGGGTGGTCTCATCGTTCTGGCGTTCGGCGTCTCGCTCCTGCACATGGCGCTCACGACGCCGGCGCACCCGCTGATGATGCAGTAAGTCGCCGGCGGAAAAAACCGTCGGAAGGGACGCGCTGCAAGCTTGCCTTGGCAAGCGATGTCCAGCTACTACTATGGGTTGCCGGTGATGCGACGGGCCGCACTGGTGCCGTCAGTAGAGGGAGTGATGCCATGGCAACCGCAAAGGCAACTGGGCTGGCTTTTATCATCGCGGTGATTGTCGCCGTTATCCAGGTCGCCGGCGGTGTCTATGGGTTGTTACTGCTGTCGGGCACGGTCGGCGGCCTTGCCGAACAACCGGCGCTTAACGTTCTGATCTTTGCTCTCTTCGTGGTGCTTTTCCTCAACAGCATCGTTGCCGGTGTCCAACTCATGCGGCGCAAGGGCTCGGGCGTCGTCCTCTCGATCATCAATCAGATCTTGCAGCTCGTGCAGATCAAGACCGCGTCCCTTTGGCTGTTCTTTATCAGCGGCCCCTATGTCGGCGTGGCCTTCGCAGAAGACGGTGTCGAGTTCAGCTTCGAGACCCTGGTGGCCGCCGCCGACATCTCCGTGCCGGCCGCCGGTGCCGCCGGACCGGTCGCGACGACCTCGATCAATTTGCTCGCCGTGGTCATCCTGATCTGGTTGTTGACGCGCCTCTTCGCGCGACGGCGCGACATCGAGACAGCAGCGTGAAGCTCTAAGCAGACAGGCCTGACGCAATCCTTCCGAGGCGGCTTAGCCGGCCTTCAGAACCGCAAAGCGCTCCAGGCTTTCCTGGGGCCAGTACTTCTTGGCGCTGTAGTACTCCTCCATCACCGGCACGTCGTCGGGCAACTGCACCCAGGGTTGTTTGGTCGAGGTAAAGATGTGGATGTCGGGCGGTACGCGGTCGGCCTCGTCCAGGGTGCCGACACGCACGAAGTAGATCTTGTCGCCGGCGCCTGAATAGGTGCTCCAGACCGCGACCTCGCAGGTCGGGCAGCGCGCGATGCTGTGGACGTTGCCGTTGGGTGCGGTCACCGGGACGGTGACGGGTTTGCCTTGTAGCAACTCGACCCTGTCGGCTTCGATCATGGCGTTCAGCACAAAAGCCGAGCCGGTGCCGCGCTGGCAGCGCGTGCAGTGGCAGCAATGGACAAACAGCGGCTCCGACGTCATGCGGTAACGGACCTCGCCGCACAGGCAGCCGCCTTCGGCGGAAAACGTGTCGCTCACCTTCCAGGCCTCCCTCTTGGTTCACATCGCCATTCTAGCCCAATCCGGCATCAAGGTCCGCTTGCATTCGGCGCAGCACGGGCGACAATTCGGCCATGGCACAGTTCGAGGCGCTGCTCAAACCGCTGACGATCAAGAACCTCACGATCCGCAACCGGGTCATGAGCACGAGCCACGCGCCGGCCTATGCGGATGCCGGCATGCCGGGCGAGCGGTACCAACGTTATCACCTGGAAAAGGCCAAGGGCGGCATCGGGCTCACCATGTTCGGCGGCTCGGCGTCGGTCGCGCCGGACAGCTCAGCCGAGGCGTTCGGCCAGATCTCGGTCAGTGAGGACCGGGTCATTCCGTACTTCCAGGAATTCTCGCGGCGCGTGCACGACGAGGGCGCGGCGATCATGTGCCAGATCACGCATATGGGGAAACGCAACCGATGGGACACCGCCGACTGGCTGCCGCTGGTCGCGCCGACCCAGATGCGCGAACCCGCCCATCGCGCCTTTGCCAAGGAGATCGAAGACTTCGATATCGAGCGGATCATCAAGGCATTCGGCAAGGCCGCGGCGCGATGCAAGGAGGGCGGCCTGGACGGTGTCGAGATGATGTTCGACGCCTCCCACCTGGTCGAACAGTTCCTGACGCCGTCGAACAACCTGCGTGACGACGAATGGGGCGGCAGCCTGAAGAACCGCGAACGCTTCGGTCATCTCGTCATGCAGGAGGTGCGGCGCGCGGTTGGCGACGACTTCATCATCTGCCTGCGCGTCACCGGCGACTCGTTGCTCGACGGCGGTCTCGCCCAAGAGGAGATGATCGGGGTCCTGAAGCGTTATGCCGATAGCGGCCTGGTCGACGTCATGAACGTCATGCACGGCAACACCGAAACCCACCACGCGCTGGCCGTCATGATCCCCAACATGGCGTATCCGCCGGCGTCGTTTCTCTATCTACCCAGCGCGGTCAAACAGGCCTGCGACATCACCGTGTTCCACGCCGGGCGCATCGCCGATCTGGCGACCGCTGACCGGGCGGTGGCCGAAGGCCATGTTGACATGATCGCCATGACCCGCGCCCACATGGCCGACCCTCATCTGATGAAGAAACTGTCGGAGGACCGGGTTGACGATGTGCGCCAATGCGTCGGCGCCAACTACTGCATCGATCGCATCTATGTCGGCGGCGATGCCTTGTGTATCCAGAACCCGTCGACTGGACGCGAGCAGAACCTGCCCCACGTGTTGCCCAAGGCCGAAAGCAAGCGGCGCATAGTCGTTGCCGGTGGCGGCGTTGCCGGCATGGAGGCCGCGCGCGCGGCGGCCGAACGCGGCCACGATGTCGTTCTCTACGAAAAGACCGACCGGCTAGGCGGCCAGGTCAACCTGGCGGCCCGCGCGGGGTGGCGAGAGAACCTTTCCGGCATTACGCGTTGGCTGGCCCAGCAGGTCGAGAAGAAGCCCATCGACATCCGCTTGAACACGGCGGCGACGTCCGAGGTGGTCGAGGCGGACGAGCCTGACCTGGTCGTCGTCGCGACCGGCGGCCTGCCCAACAAGGGCCTGTTTGGCGGCGACGATCTCGCGGTGTCGGCCTGGGATGTTCTCGAGGGAACGGTCGAGCCCGGCGAAAACGTTCTGCTGCACGACGACAACGGCCAGCACCAGGGGCCGAGCGTCGCCCAGTTCATGGCAACGCGCGGCGCCCAGGTCGAGCTTGCGACGCCTGATCGCATGGTGGCGGAGGAAATGGGCTCGACGAACTTTTCGGTTCATCTGGCGGAGATGTATCGCCTCGGTGTTGTCATGTCGCCCAACCTGCGGCTGACCGCGATCCGGCGTGACGGCAACAAGCTGCGCGCCACGTTGCGCAACCCATTCTCGTTGCAGGAGGAAGAGCGCCTGGTCGACCAGGTTGTCGCCGAACACGGTACGCTGCCGGTCGATGATCTCTACTTCGCGCTCAAACCGTACTCGTCGAATCTGGGCGAGGTCGATCTCGACGCGCTGATCGAGGGCAGGCCCCAGGCAATCGTCAACCAGGAGACCGGACGTTTCCAACTGTTCCGCATCGGCGACTGCGTTGCCGGACGCAACATCCACGCCGCCCTCTACGACGCCCGTCGCTTGATGCGTGATGTCTGACGGTTCTCTCGACGTCGGTTGGGTCGCGTACCTGGTTTATCATTGGCTGGCCGTTCTCTTCGTACTGGCCGGGTTGATCGGGGTGGTGGCCATCGGCCTGCGCGCAAGGCGCTGGCGTCGCGGGCGTCCATCGCTGACCGGCGGCGGTCTGTGGACGATTCCGCGACGTTATCTTGTCGACGTTCACCATGTCGTTGCCCGTGACCGGTATGCCGCGCGTATGCACGTGCCGACGGCGGCGGGATTTGTGGCTGCACTCATCTTGATCCCCGCCGTGTTGTTGTTCGACTGGGCGACTGACATTCCGAGCTACCTGTTGCTCGTTGCGCTTGCGGGCATGGCTGTCGGGGGCGTGCTTGTTCTGCGACGGCGACGGCCGGCGAAACCGGCCCGTCTATCGGGCGGCGCATGGAACCGTTTGCCCTACGCCATTCTGGCGTTTGCCGTGTTGTACGCTGCGTCGGTACTGGGCGCTGATACCCCGATCTGGAATGTCACTGGCGCGGTATTCGTCGGTACCGTTGTGCTGCTCCTCACCATCTGGGTCTTGGCCGAACTTATCGCTTTCGCCGCCTACGGTCCCATGCGCCATGCCGTCGCGGGTGCGCTGCATCTGGGCTGGCATCCGCGCCAGGCGCGCTTCAGGAGCAAGACGCCGGACGCCGCGCTCAAGCCGGTCGATCTGGAGAAGGGGCCGCTCGGCGTCGGCACGATCGGTGAGTTCGCGTGGAACCAGTTGCTGGGTTTCGACGCCTGTGTCTCGTGCGGTCGGTGCGAGGCGGCGTGTCCGGCATTTGCCGCCGGCCAGCCGCTGACGCCCAAGAAGTTCATCCAGGATCTGGTCGCGGGTACCAGCCGCAACGCCAACGATGTGATGTACACGGGCCAGCCTTATCCGGGCATCGCGTTGGGCGCGCGCCGGCATGGCGCCGGTGGATTGATCGCCGACAATCTGGTGCCTGAGTCGACGATCTGGGCCTGCACGACGTGCCGCGCCTGCGTCTATGAATGTCCGATGATGATCGAGCATGTCGATGCCATGGTCGACCTGCGCCGCTTCCTGACGTTGGAGGAGGGCAGGGTGCCTGGACGCGGGCCCGAAACGCTGGAAGAAACCCGGCTTGCCGACAATCCTGGTGGCCGCGCGCTTGGTGAGCGGCTCGATTGGGCGAGCGACCTGGACCTGCGTCTTGCGCGCGAGGTCAAGGCCGTCGACTGGCTCTTGTGGCTTGGCGACGGCGCCTATGACCGACGCAATCAGCGGACCCTTCGTGCGTTCGTCAAACTCTTGCGCAAGGCACGCGTGGATTTCGTCGTACTGGGTGATGACGAAAAGGAGTGCGGCGATCTCTCCCGGCGCTTGGGCGACGAGGCGACGTTTCAGCGCCTCGCAACGGAGAACATCGCGACGCTGGACCGGCTCGGCATCGAGCGGATCGTCACCGCCGATCCCCATGTGCTTCATTGTCTGAAGAACGAGTATCCCGAGTTTGGCGGGCACTACGAGGTGTTGCACCACACGCAACTTCTGTCGCGTCTGGTCGCCGAGAATCGGCTGACCGTGTCGGGCGTCCGCGAAGGCAGTGTCACCTATCATGACCCCTGTTATCTCGGCCGCTACAACGGCGAGGTCGATGCGCCGCGCGGCCTGATCGACGCGCTCGGTCTGGAGCGCCGCGAGATGACACGTTCCGGCCTGCGCTCGTTCTGTTGCGGTGGTGGCGGCGGTGCGCCGGTCACCGATATCCCCGGTAAGGCGCGGATCCCTGACCTGCGCATGGAGCAGGCACGCGAGACCGGCGCCGAGCGCGTGGCGGTCTCTTGTCCGGGCTGCATGCAGATGCTGGAAGGCGTCGTAGAGCCACGGCCCCAGGTCGTCGATGTCGCCGAGCTGCTGCTTGAGGCGGTCGACCCATGACCACGCGCAAGCGCCGAGACCCACGCGCCGAACGCAACGCGCGACGTGGCGGCGATCTGGCGGAGCCCGTGTCTGCGGAGGCGGGCGAGACCGGCCGGTTGGTGCGCCGCGATCCCCGTGCCGAACGCGATGCGCGACGGGGACTGGTCGCGGCAGCCAGGCCGAGCGCGGCAAAGACTGCGCGCGACGGTGTCGCTCCGTCAGTCAAAGTTATCGAGGACCCGGCGTTCTGGGTCCTGGTCCTCGCCGACATGCCGGATGGCCGCCTGTCACCTCACGACCGCGATGTCCTGGGCGCGGCGCGCGGCTTGGCCGATCGCGACGGCGATGGCGGCGTCGTCGTGTTGGCGCCGGCCGTGCACGAGGAACTGGGTGCTGCCGGGGTTGACCGCGCGGTGAAGGGTGGCACAAGCCCGTCCTCTTACGAGCCCGAGAGGATGGCGGCGATGGCTGGCGCGCTGGTCGACATACTTCGGCCGCGCCACGTCCTGGCGCCCGAAACGCCTATTGGCGCGGGCGATGTCGCGCGGCGTCGGGCCGCCGCGCGCGGTCTCCGGGTCGCGGCGCGTGTTTTCGCGATCGAGGCGGACAGCATCTCTTGCCGCGCCGATGGCGGTGTCCGCGACATCGTCCGCACGCCGGGCGATGTCATGCTGTTGATGCCGGAAACCGGCGAACCCCATCGCGGTCCCGCGCATGAAGCGCGCAGCCTGGACGCGCCGGAGATCACGGTCGCGTCACGCCTGGACGACGACGGCGCGATGCCGATCGACACAAGCGCCGTCGCCCTGGCCGAGGCCGACTTCATTGTTTCCGCCGGCAACGGTGTCACCGACTGGGCCGCGTTTCACGACGTCGCCGCCGCGCTGGGCGCTGTCGAGGGCGGCAGCCGTGTCGTTTGCGATACCGGCCAGCTGCCGCGCGATCGCCAGGTCGGTGCGTCAGGCACGCTTGTCGAACCACGCTGTTACCTCGCCTTTGGTATAGCCGGCGCGCCTCAACATCTGCAGGGCATCGAGCGGTGTGAACGCGTGGTCGCCATCAACACCGACCTGCATGCCGACATGGTGAAACGCGCCGACCTCGCGATCATCCAGGACGCCCAACTTGTCATGCCGGCGCTTGCCGCCCGCGTCAGGGGTGAGGTTTCGTGACTGACCAGGTCATCGTGCTCGTCTCACTTGGCCGCCATCCGGTGTCGGCCAGGGCGCGCCGCGCGCTGCTCGATGCTCGTGCCGTCACCCTGGCGCGGTCGCTGCGGGACGTCAGCATCGATCTGATTCATGCCGGCAGCGATGCCGAACCGGCGCTGCGCGACTATCTGGGCATGGGTGTCGCGCGGATGTCTGTCCTAACGATTGCGAGCGGCGACGACATCGTGCCGCCCTTGCTGGCCTATCTGGAGACCCGTCCGGGCGCCTTGGTGCTGGCGGGCGAGCGGGCCGAGCAGGGCGAGGCGAGCGGCATGGTGCCCTATCTACTCGCCGAGCGTTCGGGCCGGCCATTGGTCCCAGGCGCCGCCGGCTTGTCGTTCGGCGGTGAGCGGGTCGAGATTGCGCAAGGCTTGGCGGGTGGGCGGCGCCGCAAGGTCGGCGCGCCGCGCAACGCCATCGTCACCGTGTCGTCGGCGGCGCCCGATCCGGCGCCGGTCGCTTTCGCGCAGGCGCGGCGCGGCACGATCGAGACGGTGCCATGTGAGAGCACGCCCTATGCCATTGACGGCCATTGGCAGGCCGCCCGGCCCAAACCTCGGCGGCTAAAAATTGTCGGCGACGGCAGTGCTGCCGATCGCATGCGGGCGGCGACACAGATGGTGCAGGGGCGCGCCGAGCTTCTGGACCATCCCGAGGCTGATGAGGCCGCTCGGGCAATCCTTGATTATCTGACACGCGAAGGCGTTGTTCGGCCCGACGAAGAGCAAAAAAAGTCGGCGCCGCCAGCCGTTCCCGATTGACACCCGGCCTCGTCCGCTATTCCCATGGGCGCCACAACACGGCCGTTGGCCGCCGCCGGGAGTTAACATGAACGACGTACCCCTCGACGCGATTCGCCTGGGACGCAACACCCCGGGCATCGCCCAGCACGATGCCGAACCGCAGATCGACATCAAGCGCATGCGGGCCTATCGCCTCGGCCGCGTGCAGGAGCAGTTGAAGAAGCGCGATCTGGCCGGCGTCATTCTCTATGACCCCATCAACGTGCGATACGCCAACGGCTCCAGCAACATGCAGGTCTGGATCCTGCACAACCAGGCGCGCTACTGCTTTGTGCCGGCGGAAGGCCCGACGATCCTGTTCGAATACAAGGCCTCCATGCACTTGTCCGAACATCTGGAGACGATCGGCGAGATCCGCCCGTGCATTGGCTGGACCTACTTCGGCGCCGACGAGCGGTACGCGGAAAAGGCGCACCTGTGGGCCCAGGACATGGATGACGCGATCCGCCAATCCATGGGCGACGGCAATAAACGCATCGCCGCCGACCACCTTGATCCCGCGGGCGCCAAGGAGATCGAAAAGCTGGGATACGAGATCCATAACGGCCAGCAGGTCATGGAGCTCGCCCGCGCCATCAAGTCGCCCGACGAGATCGCCGCCATGACCATCGCGATCTCGGTGTGCGAGGCCGGCATGGCGAAGATGTACGAGGAGATGCACGCCGGCATCACCGAGAACGAGCTGTGGTCGCACCTGCACCAGGTCAACATTGCCCGCGGCGGCGAGTGGATCGAGACGCGTCTCCTGGCGTCCGGCGGGCGCACCAACCCGTGGTTCCGCGAATGCAGCGACCGCATCATCCGCGCCGGCGAACTCGTGGCCTTTGACACCGACCTGATCGGCCCGTTCGGCTATTGCTCCGACATCAGCCGCACCTGGTTCTGCGGACCCGGCAAACCGAGCGACGAGCAGAAGCGCCTCTATCGCTACGCCTATGATCAGGTGCACTACAACATGGACATCATGAAGCCCGGCATGAGCTTCGTGGAGATCGCCGAGAAGTCCTGGAAGATCCCCAACGAGTTCAACGCGCGCCGCTACGGTGTCTTGGCCCACGGTGTCGGGTTGTGCGACGAATACCCGCACGTGTCGTTCAGTGACAACGCATCGGAAAGTTCGGCCTTCAGCTTCGACCCCGGCATGACGATCTGCGTCGAGAGCTATATCGGCGCCGAGGACGGCGTCGAAGGCGTCAAGCTGGAGGAGCAGGTTTTGATGACGGAGAACGGCCTGCAGCGCCTGTCGACCTATCCCTATGAGGATGTTCTGTTGAACTAGATGACGTGGTCTAACTCACCCTCAACCTCGGCTCAACCCCGGCACGCCTCATGAAGCTGGTTGAGATTACCTGTGCCGCAAAAACTCTGATGTGAGGTCACTGGAGTATGTCAGCCAATGTGTGGGGTCCGCTGCAACCACGGATAACACAAGCACATTAGACTTCGTAGCGAGCGAAGACCCGCTTGGCACGATCGAGCTGGCGCGCCACGTCCTCTGGGTGGTGAAGGATCGCCGAGGCGGTGCATCTCAGCGTTAGAAGTGCGACGTAGGCGCGCAGCACCTGTGGCTCGAAGCCCGCAGAATCGACGATGTCCCAGATCGGCTGGTTATGACCGTCGAGGTCGAAGGCGAATGCGACGAGGTCGAACAGATGGTCGCCTGCGCACGCTTCCTCCCAGTCGACAATGCCAGAGAGCGCCCCATCGTCGATGAGGACGTTGTCGGTGTGTAAGTCGTTGTGAACCAGTCCGTCGTTGGGGAAACAGCTTGGGTCGACATTGGCACCAATAGCCTCGACGCGATCGAGTACGGCCGTAGTGCGCTGATCGCAGGTGCGCAGCGGTTGATGCATCGCCTGGTCATCCTGGCCGCCTCTCAACGTGTGGACGACAAACGTGCCCCACGTACGCTGATCGGTCGCTGGTAGCGGCCCTGCGATGCCGGCCTTGGCAGTGATGCAATCGACCATTGACTCGACGACCGCCGCCGACGGGTTGTCCGCCGACCGGCCAGGCAGGAACTGCTGTGCGGAGAGCGTGCCACCGTCGAAAGCGCCCACATGCACGTACACGGGCACCGGTACACCGCGCGCGCGGAGCTCATCAAGCCCAGGGAGTAGGGCAGCATACCATTCGACCATCGTCTCGTCAGGAGACCATTTGAGGACGACGGGTGAACCGTTGGACGCCGTCGCGAACCACGCGCCCTGAGATCTGCCACCAAGTGCGCGAGCGTCGAGTTCAAAGCCCATTTGACGCAGTTGAGTACGGTTCATGCTGCCGTTCGCTTGAGGCCCACGAGGCCATCAATCCTCTGATTTGAATGTTCATGACCTTCAGGCTGTCTGCGTTGCACCTCAATCTAGATGGGTTTCGATCGTTTTGAAGGGCGACTTCGCACAGCAGATCGTGCCTTCGGGTGTGTATATGAGCTCCAACGCGCGCCGCTACGGTGTCTTGGCCCACGGTGTCGGGTTGTGCGACGAGTACCCGCACGTGTCGTTCAGTGACAACACATCGGAAAGTTCGGCGTTTTCGTTCGATCCCGGCATGACGATCTGCGTCGAGAGCTATATCGGCGTCGAGGACGGCGTCGAAGGCGTCAAGCTGGAGGAGCAGGTTTTTGATGACGGAGAACGGCCTGCAGCGCCTGTCGACCTATCCCTATGAGGATGTTTCGTTGAACTAGCGTATTTTCCGTTCAAACGGCATCACCAGCCCGCTCCCCCACCCGGCCACCCATGGCAGCATCCTCGGGGTGGCCAGGAGGGGGAGCGGGCCGGCACCGACTCCGTGAAAACGGAAAATGCGCTGGGTGACGGGCCTGGTCCCAAGCACGCGCACCGAATGAACATTCGCCGTGCGGCCGCCGGCAAAGGTCGCTTCAAACCCGGGGCGTTCATCCGCCGAGATCTGGCTGCGCTGGAAGGCGCCGTGCGTGGTGCCCTCCCACCAATCATAAAAGGCCTCGGCGGAGGCGAAGGGCATCGCGTTACAGAAGCTTTCGGAACGCTGGATCGAGAACCCCTGTGCCCGCAAGAGCGGAAGCCATTCGTTTTCGCCGACAAAGTAGACGGAGTCGAGGGGGTTCTTCTTGCAGCCGACGGCGATCGCCATCACCTCCTCGAACACGTCAGTGGTGGCGGCCGGCATCTCCAAGGCAATCCGGCCGCCGGGCTTGAGGCAACGCCAGATCTCCTCCAAGAGCCGGTCCTTCTCGCGGATCCATTGGATGGCATAGTTCGAGTAGACGAGGTCGAAGGAGCCGCTCGCCACCTTTGGCATCGCTTCTCCGCGTCCGACCGCGAACGTTAACTGCGGTAGTTCCGTTCCGAAACGCGTCTTGGCCAGTTCGATGCGGGCCGCGTCCGGATCGATGCCGAACGCCCGGCCGTCGCGTCCGACGCGCCGCGCCATTTCGGCGGTGAGCTCGCCTGGCCCGCAGCCGATATCGAGGACGCTCTCACCGCTCTCAGGCGTCGCTTCTTCGAGGAGTTCGAGACCTCTTATCTGCTGCCAGTTGCTGACCTTGGCGTAGACATTGGCAAAGTCTGGGTTGTGTTCCACTGGTGAACCCACCGTTGAAAAGGGGCCGCCGAAGCGTCATCCGATACCGGAGTCAGTGTTGCTATCTAGTGTCGAAGGAAACCCGGATCGGTGACAACGTCATCAGTCTATCAACCATACCTCAGTTGGCGCTTGCGTGCTTCTTCTAAGCCGGACGTTTTCGATAGCGGCGTTGAGAACGCTGGCTCTACTGAGCTTGCAATACCTAGCGACCGGGTCTGGTCGGGATATCGACGAGCTTGCCGCGCGGGATGGCACGCTCCTTGTCGTACATGGGAAGCCCGACCAGCTCGGCTTCCTGCAGGGAACCATCGCGACATCCGACGCTGACGTTGGCGCCGGGGCCGAGGTCGGCCGTGTCGAGAAGGGCATAGCCGACGCTGTGTCCAAGGTAGGGTGACATGGCCGCCGCCGTCACGATGCCGACACGTCGCCCTTCCTGTTCGACCACACCGGAAACCACCATTTCACTGGTCAGGCATTTGATGCCGTGAAGGCGCTGTCCTTTCGCCGCATCCTTGAGCGCCGTCTTGCCGATGAAGTCCCCCTTGTTATCATCGACGAAACGCCCAAGACCGACGTCATACGGCGTCGTCGTGGTGTTGAAATCCGAGCCGGCGTTCAGGATGCCGGCCTCGATCCGCCGGGGGTCGGTCGAGTCGACCGGATAGAAGTCCAAACCGAAGGGCTCTCCATGGGTGCGCAAATGCTCCCAGACCGCATCCGCATCGTGATGGGGTTCGGTATAGAGTTCCCATCCCAGTTCGTTGGTAAACCCGGTGCGCGTCACGATGAATTCCTGGCCACCCAGATCGACCCGGGCAATGCCGTAGTAGGTGAAGCCTTCCGGCAGGCCGTCTTTGCTGGCGGCCTCCAGAAAGGCCAATGCGTTCGGCCCCTGGACCTGGGACACGAAGACGTCCGGATCGGTGATGCTGACGTCCATGCCGATCGCGTGCGCCCTGGTCCAACTGTAGAAATCGCCATCGGCCTGGACATACCAAAAGCGATCGGTGTCGAGCCGCATCACGATACCATCGACGAGCATTCCGCCGTCTTCGTAGCAGGCCAACCCATACCCGCACCGCCCGACTTTCTGTTTGGTGATGTCGCGCGTGAAGAGTTTGTCCAGAAGCCGCTCGGCATCCGGCCCCTTGAACTGCAGAACGTATTCACCGGTGTGCTGCAAGCCGACCTTTTGGCGCAGGGTCCAATAGCCGTCCTCGACATCGCGTTGATCGAAGTGAACCACCATCAGGCGTCTGTTGTAGACGCAGTAGTGCGGCCCCAGCGGGCGCTCATGCTCGAAGTAGGGATGACGGGCCAAGGCAAAATCCCAACCCGCGCCGGGCCGCGATGTTACGAGATCCCGTGTTTCGCCATCGCTTGATCGCATCGCCAGTTTCCTCCTCGTCGCATGTCGCCCGGCGGTACGACAACGCCGCCGCGAAGCTGAGTTTTCTGCGCCATCTGCCTGCGGATGATGTGTACGACTCATCCGCCAGGCCATTACTTAGTGCCAATCTCGTCCAGGCCAAAACGACTTGAGCTGCGCCTAAAGTTGAGAAAAACTGACTTTATGGACGATTGGATTCCCTCGTTAAACGCCCTTAGGGCCTTCGAAGTGGTCTCCCGACACTTGAGTTATCGTGGCGCTGCCGAGGAACTGCGGGTGACACCCGGGGCGGTCAAGCACCTGGTCGCCAAGCTGGAAGCGACGCTCGATCTGAAGCTGATAGAACGCAGGGGGCATAGCCTCGGGCTCACTCCCGTCGGCGAAGCCGCACGGAACGACGCCGCGCTCGGCATGCGCCATCTTTCGCAGTCCGTTCAGACGATGCGGCAGTTTCGGCTGAACAAACGATTGATCGTGTCGGTCGAGGCATCGCTCGCGACAACATGGCTCGCACCCCGGCTCGGATCGTTCTGGGCAACACATCCAGACATCGACGTCCTGGTGGATGCGTCCCAGAAGATCAACGACCTCAAGCGCAACGACGTCGATGTTGCCGTTCGCTATGGCGTTCCACGGGACGAGGACCTCGTCGCCAAGCGGCTGTTCGAGGATCTTGTCTTTCCCGCGTGCAGTCCCGCATTTGCCAAGGGACCGGCACGGCTTGAGACACTGGATCAGCTACGGGACGTTCCGCTCATTCACTGGGATACGTCCCATATGCACTGGGCGCACGCGACACGGCGTTGGTTTTCGTGGGACGCGTGGCTCCGGCATGTCGGTATCGAGGGTGTCGATACATCGCGGGGCAAACGGTTCAGCGACTACGGATTGGCGGTTCAGGCGGCCGCCTCAGGCCAGGGCGTCATATTGGCAGGCTGGCCGACCCTGTCGGACTCGCTGGATGCCGGCCTTCTCGTGTGCCCCTTCGCGGACAGCACTGTCGAGACAGACATCGGTTTCGACGTCGTAACAACAATAGAGGCGACGAAACGACCGGAGGTCTGTGCCTTCGTCGACTGGCTCATAGAAACAGCTCGCGCGGCGAGCCCGATGCGTTAGGTCAGACCGCGATGGTTGGTCTGTGGCACGCGGGGTTGTTCACGCCATGATCGCAGTACATGCGGATGTGAAGATCATGGCGGTCATCACGTCAACCGCGTGCCGCCCAATCCTGTGATGTCATGACGTAGCGGTCTTCATCGCACCACGCGCCCTTGAACATGGTGTGCTGTCGCGATGCGGGGTCGCGTTTGAAGCCCAGCCGTTCGAGCAGGGCGATCGAGGGGCGGTTACGGATGTCGGTCCACGCCATGACCTCGTTCTTGCCGCGCGCCTCCAAACAATAGGTGGTGATGGCGGCGACCGCCTCGCTGGCATAGCCGTGGCCGCCGAATGTCGGGTTGAGGGAATAGCCGATCTCGACAGAACCGGGATCGCCGTCGGGCACCAGGACGGCAACGTCGCCGATCAGGCCCGGCTCTGCGTGCCGCTCGACCGCGAACTGGAACCATTCGCCTTCCGTGTCCGGGTGGCAGACCGCCATCTCGTCCGTGAAGGCCTCGGCTTCAGCTAGTGAGTAGGGGGCCTCCCAGCTTTGATAAAGCGCGACGTCTGGAATCGACCGATAGGTGCAGAACCGTGCGGCATCGCCCCGTGCAAACCGGCGGATCACCAGCCGTTCGGTTTCGATTTGGTTAAAGCCGGTGTCGGGCATCACGCGTTGCTATCGCCGCCAATTGAACAAACCTCGGTTGCGGCGTATAAGGCGCATGTCCTCAACGGACCAAGGAATATCGACGCGATGTCGGTCCAGAAGGCCATTAGGCGAATTACCGGCCGGGCGCCCCAGGGTTGTCCGGAAACCGTGATTCGTCCTTTTGCCTTGATGGAGACCGATCGCCATGTCGACCGTTCCAACTGACTACCCCGCGAGCCAGGCGCCCGGCGCCAGCCGCGCCCAACGTTTCCACTTCGCCGTTTATGCCTTGCCCGAGCCCTGCGTCATGCCGCGCGTGCTCGAGCAGTTCGCCAAGCGCGATCTGGTGCCGACCCGATGGCACAGCGCCGTGGTCGACGGCCCGCGCGCAGAACTGCAGATCGACGTCCAGGTCGACGACCTTGAACCGGAGACCGGCCTCTACATCGCCCGCTGCCTGTCGGCCCTGGTCAACGTCAACGACGTCGTGACGTCGGCTGGGTAAGACGCCACGTCTGGTTCCCCTCGCCCCTTGAGGGAGAGGGATGCGTGGGCTTGGGCGCGTCAGCGCCATAGCCGAAGCTGGATGAGGAGTGTGCGGAAGCGAAGGTGGCGGCGGGTCTATGACGCGCGCTGTCGCGCGCTCCCCCTCACCCCGGCCCTCTCCCTCGACGGGGAGAGGGAGCACGCGTTCGGCCGCCTAGCGCAGCGATGCCGCGGGCTGCGGGTGTTTTTTGAGGTTGGAGGCCCAGCGGCGGGTGGCGACCTCGCCGGCGTCGAACAGACCGGCCTGGTTGCCCCAGCTGTCCCAGCCCGGCTGGGTCGAGCGGGCGAACATCTCGAGATAAGGCCCGTCCATCAGTCGCTCGATGCGGCCATAGGCCTCGTCGGGCTTGCGGCTGTGCTCGCGGCGTGGCGAGACCAAAAGGCGGCGCACGTCGCGGCCCTTGCGCTTCGGCGCGCCGCGGGTTGCCAGCAGGCACTGCTCGGCGTTGGCGCGGGTCCAGTAACCCATGCCGGTGAAGAAGTCGTTTTCGCTGAACTGGTCGACCGGTGCTGAACGGTTCAGCTTGGCCCAATAGAACCCGACGGTCTTGTACGTGAAGCCCCAGGCTTCCATCAGGTCGAAGGCCTTGGGCAGGTGCGTGTCGGTGGTCCACATCAAGAGGACGGCATCGTCCGCCGCCCAATCCGCAACGGGCAGCGCCTCAAGTTCGGAGTGCGACATACAGTCGTAGTGGGCGTGGGCGCTTCGGCCCCGACCTTTTCTTGAGTATGTCGCGAAGTTCCACGGCGGGTCGGCGTAGATAACGGAATATGCGCCCGCCAGTCTTGGCGCCTGGTGCTTGGCACTCATGGTGTACAAACGTTCCCCTTTGAACTCCCACGTGAAGGGTCACGTCTAACTCAATGAGATTCAAGAATAATCTGACTTATACAGAAGAAAGACAGATGTTGCGGCCGTGAACGCTGTTCATCCACAAGATAGTGTAGTGTTAGGAGATTTGTGGGTAACCTCGCGCGATGGCCTCGTCCTGCATCCGGTCGATCGGCGCGTAGTCCTCGACCGTCAGAACGGCAAAATCATCGATCAGCAGCGCGTCGCGAACAGCCGCCAGATCCGGGTCGGCGATGGCGGCGGCGAGCCCGTCGCGCAGCCGTGCGACGGTGTTCTGATCGCGGTGAATGTGGGTGACATAGGGCAGGGCCGGCACCGCGGGGGATTGCGTGAGCACCCTTAAACCCGCCGCCTTGTCCGGCGCGTGGCGCAGCGCCAGCGCATAGGAGACGCAGTCGATCGCGGCGACATCGGCCTTGCCCGTCTGAACCGCGGCCATGCTGTCGCGGTGGCTGCCGGTCTCGATGACCTCGCCGAAGAAGCGGCCATTCTCGTGGTGGGGCGCGACGACGGCGCGCAGCGCGCTCATGCCCGACTGGGAGTCCCAGCCGTTGATCGCCGCGCGCTTGCCGCTGAGGTCTGCGATCACCGCAGCGGGACTGTCCTCGGCCACGACAATGACACTCAGGTAAGTCGGCCCGTCGCAACCATCGGCCCGGTAACACGGCGTCGCCACGGGCTGCAGATGGTCGGCGAAATCGTGGCGCAGGGGATAGCCGCAGCTTTGCGACAACAACAGGTCGGGCGAGGACCACTGCCGCCACCTGTCGGGGACCTGTTCCAGACGGTCGGGCACGTCCTGGATGCCCACGGCGCGGAAGGCGCGCGCCAGACCCTGCCACCATGCCGCCGTCGCCCCTTCGATCTGGGGCAGCAGATACATGGGCAGGCTCGCGATCATCCAGCGTCGACGCCGTACATGCTGGTCTCGAACTGCTCCGCGCCGTCGGCGATGTCGTACCAGTCCGGCTTGTCCTGGGTGAAGATGTGGCGCACCAGCTTAAGGCCGGTCGGTCCGTCCATGGAGCCGGCGGAGACCGCGACGTAATCGTCAAAGGTGGGCTCCCAGAACAGGCTCGCGCCGCATTCCCGGCAGAAGCCGCGCCTGGCCTTGTCGGAGGACACGTACCAGGTGAGCCCGCGATCTTCCGTCAGCACCAGATCGTCTTTGGCGACTGCGCTGTAGGCGGCGAAGTTGCCATGGGTCTTCAGACATTGACCGCAATGGCAGCCGACGACATTGCGGCATTTGCCGCGCAACTCGTAACGCACGGCGCCGCACAGGCATCCGCCGCGCATGGGCGTTGTGGGCTCAGCCATCGATCTCTCCCATGAGGTCGCGAACGTATTGCGGCAGTTCGTTCGGCTGTACCACGGCGGAGCGGATCAGCGAATCGAAATGTTCGGTCAACAGCCGGATGTGCTCGGTCGCGTTGAAGATGAAGTAGACCTCGCCGGCATAGAGGATGGCGCGCAACGGACCGAACACGGTGATCGGCGGCACGTAACGCTCCAGCGCATCGAACAGGAACCACCGGAACGTCGGGTAGAGCTCCTCCGACAGATCCGCCAGCTGGGTCAGCTGTTCGCGCCTGGCCGTGGCCGGCAGGTCGCGCCAGATGCCTTCGCCGCGCGCAAAACCCTCGACGGACTGGAATGAGCTGCACGCCTCGATATCGGTCTCGGGCCGGCGCGAATAGTCGAGCCTGGATTGTGCCGTGGTGGCCGCCTCGTTAACGGTCATGCCTTTGCTGGGCTCGTATTCGAACGCGGTCACCGCATCGGTCTTCAAGAGATCGGGCAGGGTGCTCGGCACGTAGCGGATCTTGTAGCCCGCGGCTTCCGCGTGCCACGTGGTCAAACGTTCGTTGGCGGGGTCCCAGGCTTCGCGGGCAATCTCCAGGGGCTGGCCGACAATCGCCTCGTCGCCGGTCTCGTCCTGGCTCAAGCCCAGCAGCCAGTCGACGCTGACCTGACCGGCCAGCGCCATCGCCGCCACCGTGTCGGCGCGCGGCAAACGGTCGTTATGGGGCGACAGCAACTGCGACAAGGTCGAGCGGTCGATGCCGATGCGCTCGGCGAAGGCCGATTGACTGAATTGACCCTGCTCCAGAACCGCCTGAAGGCGATCCCGGAAGATCCTGACGGTCTCCCTTCGGTCGTAGCGTAAGGAAGCCACACTATCCTCTTTTTCCATCAACTGTTGCGTTTTATCACAATCTGTCGCGTTTGGTGATTAATCGTCTCGGAATCTGCGCATTCCCATCATGACAAATCCGTGATCCCAGGGAAACATGACAGGGTCATGTCAGGAACGAGCGCGCGACATCACGAACCCATCAGCCTAGAGGTGCCTAGCATTTGGCGCCGTTACGAGCTGCCGACCTGGGCGCTGGCCGTGGTCATCTACGCCGGCTGGTTCGCGGTTACCTGGAACTATGACGCGTTGCCCGGCTGGCTGGTGTTCGTGCTCGGCGGCTGGCTCTGCGCCTGGCACGGTTCGCTGCAGCACGAGGCCGTGCACGGCCATCCCACGCGCAGCGATCTGGTCAACGAGCTTCTCGTCTTTCCGCCGCTCACGCTTTGGTATCCCTACCGGGTCTACCGCGATACCCATCTGACCCATCACCGCGACCAGGAACTCACCTGTCCGATCAAGGATCCGGAGAGCTGCTACGCGACACCCGATGACTGGGAGTCGATGGGCGCCGTCGGTCGCGGCTTGCGCTGGATCCTCAGCACCCTGGCCGGACGCCTGATCATCGGGCCGTTCGTCACGACGTTCTGGCTCTACCGCGCGGGCATCGTCAGCATCATGCAGGGCGACAGGCGCGCGATCACTGCGTGGTCGCTGCATGTCGCCGGTGTCGCGCTGGTGTTGACCTGGGTGATCGCTGTCTGCGGCATTCCGGTCTGGGCCTATCTGCTGTTCTTCGCCTATCCCGGCATGGCGTTGACGCTGCTGCGTTCCTATGCCGAGCACCGTCCGGCCGAACAGGTCGGCCACCGCACGGTGATCAACGAGGCGGAGTGGCCGCTGGCCGTTCTTTTCCTCAACAACAACCTGCATGCCGTTCACCACCGCGAGCCCGGCCGTCCGTGGTACGAACTGCCGTCGCGCTATCGTCTGATGCGCGACGAGGTGTTGGCCGAGAACGGTGGTTTCGTGCAGAAGGGCTACCGCGAACTGGCGCGGCGTTTCTTCGTCAAGCCTAAGGACGCGCCGGTGCATCCCTACTTCCAGGTCTTGCCGGCGCCGGAGACGGCCGCGGAGGCATCACCGCGCTGACACCGGGGCGTGTATCACCGGCCTTTCAAGTCGCGTCGCCTTGACCTCACTGCATCCCCGTCCCAAGCTTTCGCCGCCGTCGCCAGACGGCAGAGCCGGGGAGGGCGATCATGTGGTACGAGAAAGAGGCCGATGCTGTCGTCGACGTCGAGGTCGATGGCTACAAGGTTGTCACCTATAGCTTCGGTAGCGGCGATGATGTGCTGCTGTGTCTGAACG
>JBCCIS010000018.1 GCA_039028155.1 Pseudomonadota bacterium | reverse complement strand
CGCACGCGAACCCATCAGACCGCCCAGTTCGTGGCCCCACATGCCGGTCGCGTTGACCACGATCTCGGCCTTCACGTTGCCTTGGCTCGTCTCGACCTCGGTGATGCGTCGGCCGTTTCGTTTGAACCCTTCGACCCGGCAGTTCTGCACGATCTCCGCGCCGCGTCTGCGCGCGCCCGCCGCGAATGCCTGGCACAGGCTCGCCGGATCGATATAGCCGTCGGAATCGATGAACGCGGACCCTTCGACGCCGTCGAGCGTCATAATTGGAAACATGTCCTGGGTTTCCTGGGGCGTCAGGATCTGCATCTCCAACCCAAACGACTTCGCCGTCGTCGCCGCCCGGCGGAACTCCTTCATGCGGTCCTTGGACGAGGCGATACGCAGGCTGCCGACCTTCTTCCAGTCGATTGCCTGACCGGTGTCTTCCTCCAGCACGTCATAGAGCGCGATGCTCTTTTGCAGCATGCGCGTGACATTGCGCGACGGCCTCAGCTGCCCAACGACGCCGGCGGCATGCCAGGTCGCACCGTGGGTCAACTGGAACTGTTCCAGCAACAGCACGTCCTGCTTGCCCATGCGCGTCAGGTGATAGGCGATGCTGCAACCAATCACCCCGCCGCCGACAACCACAATTTCCGCCGAATCGCGCATGTATCCTCCCCCAACAACCGGCGCCATACTCGGCCAGGTCCTCACCCCACCGCAAGAGCCGGGAAGCTAGGGCTTGCAGTTCACCCTCGGCGCGGCCAGCTTGATCGGACACACAACCGGAGACTTCCGATGTCGGACAACGACCAGCCCATCGTTCCGCCCCACGCCTATCAGAACCCGGATTTTCTGGAGGGTCGCGATGGTCGGTCGTTGCGCATCATGTCGGAGTACATGGAGCCGCTTTCGCGCTTCACTCGCCACAAGATCGACGACACCATCGTCTTCATGGGGTCGGCGCGCACACGCTCGCGCGAAACGGCGCTTGAGGAACTGGATGCCGCCAAGCGCGACGGCGGCGACATCGCCTACGCCGAACGCCAGCTCGAGCTTTCCGTCTATTACGAAGCCGCCCGCGAACTGGCCCACCGTCTGACCGTCTGGTCAAAGAGCCTGGGCGAGGACGCGCGCCGTTTCGTCGTCTGCACCGGCGGCGGGCCGGGCATCATGGAGGCCGCCAACCGGGGCGCATCGGAAGCCGACGGCCTCAATGTCGGCCTCACCATCTCGATCCCGGTCGAGGAGTTCAACAACCCCTACATCACCCGCGAGCTGCACCTGAACTTCCACTACTTCTTCATGCGAAAGTTCTGGTTCCTCTATCTGGCGAAAGCGGTCGTGATCTTTCCCGGCGGCTTCGGCACGCTGGACGAGCTGTTCGAGATCCTGACCATGGTGCAGACGGGCAAGGTCAGAAAGCGCCTACCCATCGTCCTGTTCGGCCAGGACTACTGGGACCAGGTCGTCAATCTCGACACCCTCGTGCGCTACGGCACGATCAACGAAAGCGATCTCGACTTGATGGTGCGCACCGACTCCGTCGACGAGGCGTTCGACTACCTCACCCGCGACCTCCTCGCCTTCAACCTCGACCAGCCCGGTCCGGTGCTTTGATAGAGCAATCTTCGATGCATTGCCTTGCCAGCCCACTCCCCCACCCGGCCACCCATGGCAGCATCCTTGGGGTGATCGGGCGGGGGAGTCGGCTGCCGGTGCCGCGACGCTTAGGAGCACGATAAGATGATCCCCCTCTCCGTCCTCGACCTCTCGCCAATCACCGAGGGCGGCGACGCCGCGCAATCGTTCGCCAACACGCTCGACCTGGCGCGCCATGCCGAGGCGCTCGGCTACAAACGCTATTGGCTTGCCGAGCACCACAACATGCCGGGCATCGCGAGCGCGGCGACGGCCGTTGTCATTGGTCATGTCGCCGGCGGCACCTCGACCATTCGGGTCGGCGCCGGTGGCATCATGCTGCCCAACCACGCGCCGCTGGTCATCGCCGAGCAGTTCGGCACGCTGGCCAGCCTCTATCCCGGCCGGATCGATCTTGGCCTCGGCCGGGCGCCCGGCACCGACCGCACGACGGCCTACGCGCTGCGCCGTACGCTTCAGGGCGATGGTGCGGGCGACGGCTTTCCCCGCGATGTCGCCGAACTCCAGCACTACTTCGGCGAACCGGAAATCGGCCAGCGCGTGCGCGCCGTTCCGGGCGCCGGCCTCAAGGTGCCGCTGTGGATCCTCGGCTCCAGCCTCTATGGCGCGCAGCTCGCCGCGATGATGGGCCTGCCCTATGCCTTCGCCTCTCACTTCGCGCCGGCCGCCATGATGCAGGCGCTCAACGTCTATCGCAGTCAGTTCGAGCCGTCGGCGCAGCTCGACAAGCCCTATGCCATGCTGGGCTTCAACGTCTTCGCCGCCGAGAGCGACGAGGAGGGCGCGCTGTTGATGACCTCGGTCCAGCAATCGTTTCTCAACCTGCGGCTGGGAACACCGGGCCGCCTGCTGCCACCCGACCCCGATTTCGACAGCCGCCTCGAGGTCGCCGAGCGCGCCATGCTGGCCGATGCCCTCGCCTGTTCCGCCGCTGGCTCCGCGGCCACCGTCCGACAGGGCATCGAGGACTTCATCCATAAGACCGACGCCGACGAGATCATGGTGACATCCCACATCTTCGATCACGCCAAACGCCGACGATCCTTTGAGCTCGCCATCTCGGCCTAGAGCAGCGCATGACTTGATGGCATCGCGTGAAGGCGCGGGCGGGACCGCCTCGGCGCCCTTCTCATCAGCATTGCCCTTTTGACGCCCCTCGCGCTTTGATGGATGATCTCGCCATCCTGCACCGGGCGCCTTCACCAACATGCCGATCGGCCGTTTCCTCGTCGCGTTTGTCCTGGCTCTTGTCGTCGTACCAGCGGGACTGCGCGCTGAAAGCGGTGTCGACGACGAACGCATCCTGTTCGGCCAGTCGGCCGCGCTCGAGGGACCGGCGGCCGCGCTTGGCCGGGGTATGCAGACCGGCATTCTGGCCGCCTTCAACCAGGTCAATCTGCACGGTGGCGTCTACGGCCGACGTCTGGAACTCGTCACCTATGACGACGGTTACGAGCCCGAACAGGCGATCATCAACGTCAATCGGCTGATCGATCAGGACGATGTGTTCGCCCTGATCGGCGAGGTCGGCACCCCAACCTCAAGCGCCGTCCAGCCGATCGCGACCCAGCGCGGCGTGCCGTTTCTGGCACCCTTCACCGGTGCTGCCTTCCTGCGCGACTCCGCCCTCGACAATGTCGTCAATGTCCGCGCCTCCTATGACCAGGAGGCCGAGGCCTGGGTCACCTATCTGACCGAAGACCTGGGCCTGACGCGCATCGCGATCCTTTACCAGGACGACTCCTTCGGCCGCGCCGGCCTCGATGGCGTGCGCCAGGCGCTCGCCGCGCGCGACATGACGCTGGTCGCCGAAGGCACCTATATGCGCAACACGACGGCGGTCAAACGCGCCCTGCTCGCGATCCGCAAGGAAACGCCGGAAGCCATCGTCATCGTCGGCGCCTATGAGCCGGCCGCCGCCTTCATCACCCTGGCGCGAGAGATCGGCCTGGATCCCGTCTTCGTCGCGATCTCCTTCGTCGGCAGCAAGGCGCTTGCCGAAGCGCTCGGCGACGACGGCGCGGGCGTCATCGTCACCCAGGTCGTGCCGCTCCCCGACGACATCGCGATCCCGCTGGTCGCCGATTACAACGCCGCGCTCGCCGCGCTCGACCCACAGCTTGAGCCGGGCTTTGTCTCGCTGGAAGGTTACATCGCCGGGCGCCTGGTGATTGCCGCCCTGGAAGCGGCCGGCCCCGACGTCACCCGCCAAGACCTTTTGACGGCAATCCGCGACCTCGGGACCTTCGAACTCGGCGGTCTGGCCATGGAGTTCGGACCGGGCGACAACCAGGGCATGGACACCGTGTTCTTCACGGTGCTTGACGACAACGGCACGTTCAATGCCGTCGCCGATACCGATGAGTGACGCCCCAACCGACGCGACACCTGTCACCGCGGGGAACGGCTCGCGGGTCTTCGGCATTCGCGTCAAACTGTTTCTGGCGTTCTTCGCGCTCGCCGGCCTGACGGTCATCGCCTGCGCGGTAGCCTGGTACGCCTTTGTCACCATCGACCGGTCGGTCACCCGGGTCACCAATGACAGCGTGCCCGGCATGGTCGCGGCCCTTGCGCTCGCCAAGTCGGCCAGCGAGATTGCCTCGGCGGCGCCTTCGATCCTGGCGGCGGAGAATCACGACGAACTGGCCGCCCAGGAAACCGCCGTCGAACAGAACCTCGACCGCTTTGTTCACCAATCGACCTTGCTCGACGAACACGTCGCCGATGCCGAG
Organism: Pseudomonadota bacterium; assembly: GCA_039028155.1. Taxonomy (NCBI): domain Bacteria; kingdom Pseudomonadati; phylum Pseudomonadota; species Pseudomonadota bacterium. The sequence goes on along the minus strand of JBCCIS010000018.1, from coordinate 82,321 downwards.
CAACGGCTCCAGTTCGACACCATGACAGCCGATCTCGTGGTCTCGTTGGCGACGCTGCGTCAGGCCGTCGATCAGCGGCTGGACCTGGAACGCCGGCTCGAAACGACCAACGCCGCCATGCTCGCCACTCACGACGAGTTTCTCCAGACCCTGGAACCGCTCGTCGACGATGCCGTTTATGCGCTTGTCGTCTCGGGTGAAGCGGTAATGGCCGAGAACTCGTCAGCTATCACAGGTCTGGTCGACGACGGCGTCAGCCGCATCGACCGGCTGTTGACCATCAACGCGACCGCCAACCTCGCCGCCGGTCTGATGGCCGAGGCGATCAATGTCGACAATCCGGTGCTGCTGCAGCCGCTGGAAGAACGGTTCGTCTCGGCGGTGCTCACAATCGAGCGCAATCTCGACGGACTGCGCGATGACGCAGCGAACAGCCAACTGCGACTGGCGGTGTCGGCGCTGCTTGAGCCTGGCCTCGGCGGCGACAACATCTTCATGGCCGCCAACACCTACGCCCTTTCCAGCGCCGGCCTGCAACGCAGCCACGACGAACTGCTGCTGATCCTGACGCCGATGATCGACGACGCGGCCTTCGATCTCGTGTTGAGCGCCGAAGCGGTGACGGCGGGAAGCCAGCGCTCGATCACCGGCCTGATCGAAGGCGGCGTCAACACGCTGACCGTGCTTCTGACCCTGCGCGCGGAAGGCAACCTGGCGGCGAGCCTGTTGAGCGAAGCCGCGGCCGCGCCGTCCGCCAGTCTGCTGCGCCCTCTCGACGAGCGTTTCACCGCTGCTCAGGCCAGTGTGACCGATCTCGTCGAGGCGGTACCCGATGACATCGCGGCGGACGATCTGCGTGACGTCACGCAGCGGCTCCTCGGCTTCGGCACCGGTCAGAGCTCGATGTTCGCGCTGCGCCGTGACGAGCTGGCGCGCATCGATGCCGGGTTCGAAGCGCTCGATACCAGCCGGACACTGTCGCTTGCCCTGGGCGATCAAATCGCTGTGCTGGTCGCGGCAGCGCAAGCCGAGAGCGACGAGGCTGCGCTCTCATCCGGCCAGGCGATCGACAGAAGCCAGCTCGCCATGCTGGTCATAATCATTGTCAGCGTTGCGGGCGCCGCGCTCGTCATGTACCGCTACGTCAACCCGCGCGTCATTCGGCCGGTGGAGGACATTACCTCGGCCATGACGGATCTCGCCGGTGGCGACACCAGCGTCGACATTCCCGGGCGCGAACGCGACGACGAACTCGGCCGCATGGCCCAGGCGCTCGGCGTTTTCCGCGATACCGCCATCGCCGTCCAAAGGGCCAACCTGCGCGAGATCGAGACGGCGCGCCGGCGCCTCGCCGATGCCATCGAGAGCATCTCCGAAGGCTTTACCCTTTATGACGACAACGACTGCCTGGTCGTCTCCAACCAACAGTACCAGCAGCTCCTCTATCCCGGCATGACCGAGCGGTTCGAACCCGGCATGTCGTTCGAGGCGATCCTGCGCCGCGCCATCAGCCAAGGTTTTGTCAGGGATGCGGAGGGGCGCGAGGAAGCGTGGATCGTTGAACGCCTGGCCCGCCACAAGAACCCCGGCCCGCCCCACGTGCAGCAGCGCCACGACGGCCGCTACATCATGGTAAGCGAACGCCGCACGGAAGAAGGCGGGACCGTTGCCGTCTATTCCGACATCACCGAGCTTAAGGAACGAGAAACCCAGCTTGCCCAGAAGTCCAGCGAGCTGGAGCAGCTCGCCGGTCAACTCGCCAAGTACCTGTCGCCCCAGGTCTACGAGTCCATCTTCACCGGGCGCCAGGAGGTCAAGGTCGCGAGCCAGCGCAAGAAGCTTACCGTCTTCTTCTCCGATATCGCCGACTTCACCGAGACGACCGAAAAGCTTGAGTCCGAAGACCTGACTTTGCTGCTGAACGAGTACCTGACGGAGATGTCGCGCATCGCGCTTCACCACGGCGCGACCATCGATAAGTATGTCGGCGATGCCATCGTCATCTTCTTCGGCGATCCCGAAACGCGCGGTGTCCAAGAAGACGCGCTCGCCTGCGTCGAGATGGCGATAGAGATGCGCCAGCGCATGACCGAACTGCAGGCGCACTGGCGCTCATCCGGTGTCGAGAAGCCGCTGGCATGCCGCTTCGGCATCAACACCGGCTACTGCACGGTCGGCAACTTCGGCAGCGAGGCGCGAATGGACTACACCATCATCGGTGCCGGCGTGAACCTCGCATCGCGGCTGGAGTCCGCCGCCGCCCCTGGCGAGATCGTCGTCTCCTATGAGACCCATGCCTGGATCAAGGACCGCATTCACTGCGAGGCGCGCGAACCGATAAGGGTCAAAGGCATCAGCGGCCCGGTCGCGACCTACCGTGTGGTCGACATGATTGATCGTTTAGAGGAGGTCGGTGGCGTGGTGCGCGAAGAACAACCCAACCTGCGCCTCGACATGAACGTCACCGCGATGTCAGAGGCCGAACGCACCGCCGCCGAAGACGCCCTGCGCCAGGCGCTGGCGCGCCTTGATGGCGGTGATGACAGACGCGGCGATGGCTGACGGCGCGCACGCGCGACGCACCCCTACTCCACCACCAGGTCTTCGCAGGAAAGCACCAATTCTTCGATCGCCACGTCGTTGGTCGAGGCGCTCAGCTGGGGGCCGCTGTACTTCATCGGGCGCGCGCGCACCAGCTTCCACGTCATGGCGATCGTCTGGCGGTCCTCGCTCTTCAGCTTGATCGTGACATTACGGGCCGCATCGGGAACACCGGCGCGAGCCTGATCGATCCATTCGTAGAGCCCGAGCGAACCGATGACGCCGCGCTTCAGCGTGATATCCGGCACTTTGGCAAGGCCGCTGATCTTCACCGGCATATTCGTGGGCGCGTTGCCGGCGCGATACTCGATGACCTCGACCTCCAGGCCCAGCCCCTCGACCTCGGAGAAACCTGCTTCGATGGCCGCGGTGTCGCCGCCGCCGATATCAACCTCGAAGTTGAAGCGGCTATAGGGCCGCTCACGCAGTACCGCCATGGTTCTTCTCCTCTTACGAAGTTCTCCGCTGTCTAGAGCCAGACAAATCGCTCATAACAAAGCTCGATTTCCTCGACCGCCAGACCATCGCCCTCCAGGGCATCAAAGGCCGGCCCCTGCCATCGCCGTGGCCAGCAATTGATGAAGGTCCAGTGGTTGACCGGTTTGGCACCGGCGCGTGGCAACTGGTAGAGGTCGACCTGGCGCCGGTCCCAGGTTCCCTCGACGATCTTCTGGCGCCAGAGATAAAGGTCCTTCGACCGGCTGACCGCGCGCCGCAAGACAAGACTGTGATAGGTCAACGCGCCCGGCTTGCCGCTGTCGCCCTCACCCACCGCATGTTCGCTGCCCATGGCGGAGACCTGACAGAATCCGATCTCCTGATTGCCGATCTCGACCAGAAAGTGCCTGTTGCTAAGCGGGCGACTAAAGACCGTATCGTCGGTCCCGCCTTCCGGCGGCTTCGTGCGCCCCGGCTCGAATCGCACGACGACATCGCTTGCTGCCTCCAACGTCACATGACTGCCTGGCGGGTCAGCGGTCGCGATGATGACGATGCGGCTATTCGCGGCGATATCGGCCAGGAAACGTTGGGCAATGCGTTCGTACCGGCCGTGGCTGTCGGCGACGCCGCTCCGGCGGCCGAACAGCGCGTCGGCCTCGTCGAAGAAGAGGATACTGTCGGCGGCGGCCGCTGTCTCGATCAGACGTTTAAGGGATTTCTCCGTATGCGCGGCGCCTTCGGCCGTGATGACCGCCAGGTCGATCCGTTCCAGTCTTTTGCCATGCTTTTTGGCAAGTTGCGTTGCCGTGAGCTGCCGGTCTCCCGGCGCGCCACCGGCCAGCAGCACGCGCAACCCCTTGCGTGGGCCGTAAAGGCTCAAGACCTTGGCGGCGATGTCACGCAGACGCCGCCGGTCGAAATCGATGGGGATTGTCTCGCGCCGTGAAGGCATCCGGCCCCGCACCCGTGTCCAGCGCTCGGGCGCATTGGATCATGCCGGCTGCACGAAAGCAACGCGTGGAGGACTATTCGATGTCGTGGCGGGCTTGGATGACCGTTTTGATGTCGCGGCGCAGACCTTGCAGGGCCGAGGGATTGATCGGCCTCAGCGCCGCTTCGACGAAGCGTTCGAACTGGGTCTTCATGCCGGCCTCGCGGCCGTCGTTGCCCTTCTTGCTGCGCGTCGGCGCCTCGCCGGTTTCCGAGGCGAAGATGTCATAGAGATCGCCGACAAAGTCACGCCGCGCCTGGGCCGGGTTGCTGCCGCGGCTGGGCAGATAATCGACCGCGCCGTCGGCCGACAACGCCAGGAGATCCAAGTCGTCGGGTCCGACCATGCGCAGTTGCTGTGAGCTCATGGCGTTCAGACGACGCAACTGCTTGGCCAGCTTGCTGGCCAATGTCGCGATACGGGTGAACTGTTCCTGGCGCTGCTTCTCGCCATGATTCCGGTCGGCGATGATCGTCAGGCAGTAAGCCATCGCCGCGTCCGTCAACAGATCGACGGAGCTTTCCGAAAGGTAGGGTCTACCGAGAGTGCGTCCGATGCGTGTGAGATCCAGGTCCGTATAGGGCCATGTCTCACTGGTACGCCATAACGGCAGGTCGGTTTCCTCGTTCATCGGGTCAACAACCCGCCGGCTGCGATCGCATGACGCATCCTAGGGAGATCGCGTTCGCACTGGCTGTGACGGTCGTCGCCAATTAAGGCATTGTTAAACTTGGACATCTTCGGGAACCATGTCACCGGACAACACAAACCACGGGATGACGCACTCGCCTCCCGCGGCACCCACCAACACGGTGGACTCATTTAGACTATCGATTTGAACTGAGCGTCGCCACGGCACACAAGTGGTAATTCCAGATTCCCAATCTGGCGGAATCCCTTGCGTTACAAAGGCCTGTCGATCAGGCGTGAGCTAGCCTGGTGATAAATCGCGTTGTCACACTGCGGCGTTAACCATTTCGGCCAGTGCTGGCGAAAAATCTCGGGAAAACTCGCCAGATAGGGGCCTCACCACGCGGGTTCGCAAATGAGCGTGCGCGCGATGCCTGTAGAGCCGGTTAACGAAACGAGCCTTTCTGCTATCTGCCCGTCCCGTCTCGTCGGCTGCAAGCAAACGTGACATGAGCAGAGAGTTTGCTACCGTGAGGCAGAGTCGGACGACGACCCAAGCGCATGGAGAGACATTGCGGGGAGGAGATTTGATGGTGAAGTCTGCGTTTATGATTGCTTTGCTGATGCTTGGTGTCTCCGCATTTGCCCGGGCTGAGTCTCTTCCCGATCCCGAAGAGCTTCTCGCCGATGTCGGAGGCGACGCGGCCAAGATCGAACAATACCGTCAGGCAATGCGTGACCCCGATGCCAACGCTCGTCTTGCTGCGTTCATTGCGATGGCCGGTACCGACCACCCCATTGTCAGGCAGATTGCCTATGAAGAAGGTTTTGCAAGCAGCGACATGCAGCTCCGAGCGATGGCTTTGCGCTACAGCTTGTTTGATCGGGAAACATTCAGGATCCGCTATCTCGACGGCAACTCACAGCCCCTGATGGTGACAATTAAGGACCCTAACTGGACAAATGGCGACTTCACCGCCTACAGAGGCGGCAACAGACCAGGCAAGGTTCAAGGTTTATCCGTCGAGTTCGAAACCGGATGTACGGTCCTGCTAGAACTCAACGACGAAGATATGCTCGTCGGCACGGAGATCTGCGGCGAAACGCGGCGCGATGTCGAGGTCGACATTCGCGGCTAGGACAAGTCGCTCTCCGCTGCTCTGGTGAACGAGTATCAGGGAGCTATCAGCACTTCGATTCTGTTCAGCTCGACAGTTTCACCATCGTCCAGCCAGGTATCATAGATAACGATCTTCAGTCGTCGTGTGCGAATGGCTGGCTCAAAGGTGATCTCGCGGATGCCACCGACCGGTTGTAACGTCAGACTCGTCACCGGCGACCACGACCGCTCACCTTCTGCGGAGACCGTACGAAGGACCTCGATCGTTCGCGGATGGGCAACCGCTTCACCATGCAGTGTATGGAAGACAAGACCGGCTACGTTCGCAACTTCATTGCCTGGCATCTGAAGCACCAAGTCAACCGGCCAGCTGATGGCTTTGGCGCGCCAGTGCCCCGCCTCGTCCAATGGCGCGACAAGATGTTCCACGGTGTCATCGGGGCCTAGGGGTAATGCCGACGTTCGCTCGACCACGATGCCGTCGACGCCCACGGCGGGCGGGCTGGGTGCTTGCGGTGCCTCGCCGCTGCCTTCCCACTCCCAACGGACCAGATAGACGGCTTTGTCGAACCGCAGCGCCCTGGGCGCTTCACCCTCCGCGCCCAACTGCATCATGATGCCGATGGTCGTGTCACCCTGGACAATCGCCGATCCGCTGTGACCTTGGCTGATCACCCAATCGCCGGTTTCGCTGAGGTAGATGAAGGAGCCGTCGGTATCGGTGATCTGCGCCGCCCGGCGCGCCACACTTCCGTCTTCGAACAGATAGCGCAGCTGCACCTCGCCGCTGCCCTGCGCCAGCACGCTGGACAGTTCGGCATCATTGGGAAGATCGCCACCGCATGCGCTCTCTATCGAACCACGCACGCCGAACAGCGATAGATCGAACCCAAGGTCCCTTATCTGCCAGGCCCGCCCGGTTGTCAGCTCGCCACCGTCGCCGACAAGCGTAGCGAAACCGTCGGAGCCCTCGATCAAGTGGGTAGGGGCCAGCGCAAAGCAGGCACCGCCCCGCTCGAACAGAATGGCCTGCCCCTCCTTTGAACCGGCGCTCATATAGGCTTGGGACGCCCAGATAGGCGCCGGCAGTCCCGCCGCGCATGCCGCCGCCATCAACGCCATACCGAAGCGTGCGATCCGTTTCGCGGCCGGATGCACTATCTCGATTCCCTGCGCACGACAACCATGTGTTCACTCCTTCGCCGGATCAGAACCGGCGTCATTGGGCAACGTCCCAGAAGGCGGTGTCGACTCATTTTCCGCGGCCGCGCCATCCGCGCGGTCGTCTTCCGCGCTCGACGAACGATCGGGCGGCGGACCTTCCAGCGGCTCTTGCTTTCTGTTCCTGTTTTCGATGGGACCGATGATCAGTGCGAAGACCGCCGCCAGACAGCCCAGCCAGGAAATGAACGCGAGTACGGCGGTCGCAAATGGGTCACCCAACATCCGCTTCGTCCAGGACACCTTAAACGGAAAGTACGTACCCATCCGTTCGACGTTTAGCTGGTCGGTGCAGAGGATGTAGACGACAACCCGCAACCCCTCGAGCTCCGGGGTTTCAAAGCGGAAGAAGCCTTGGATAGGATTGGTGCCCAAACCGTGGTCGCTTGCCGTCCGTTTGTCCCTGGGGAGACACGTGTCGACGTTGTCCTGCGACAACGCGATATCGATCACGTCTCCCGCGATCAGATACTTTGAGTTGACGAGGAATCGGTCAAACCAGCCTTCTTGATAGGCCGACATCTCGCCACCAAGCAGGACGCCTTCAATACCGGAGTCCGGGATCTGCCCCAGATGAACCCAGCCGGAAGCGACCAGGCCAAACCCGATGGTGTGTTTCAAAGGTTCGAAGGTCCTGAGCACCCAGGTTCCAGATTCGCCGGCTTCGTGGGATCTGATGGCGCCATTGATGACGATCTCAAGTGCGCCCTGGTTCAGGCGCCGGACAAAGGCAAGCGATCCGGGATCGATATCCAGAGCCGCACCATCACGAAGACCCGACAACTGTTCTTGCGCCCCACACGGATCTTCCGGTGTCGGCGCCTGGAACGGCCCGCCTACCGCGTTCTCGGCGTCGTAGCATATCGCGAACCCGTCGAGCACGATCGACGAGTCGGCGTCGAAACCTTCAATCTCCAGGTACTCGGTTTGCGCATTGACGACAAAGAACGCGGGTCTCAACGGGAACGCGCTGTAAATCACGATCAAGCCTGAAACCAGGACACAGGCAATGAGCAACGCGATCAAGAACAGCTGAACAGGACCACGTTCGCGCCTTATGCGCGCCGCCGTCTCATCCACCCATCGTATCACCATGGTTAGGCGCTACTCGGTACCGCGAAGACTGATGGTGAAGAAGTCCGGCAGTTTCGCGCTACCGAACTGCTTGCGAATGACAATACCTTCCAGGTGGTCTACGTCAGGTAGCGGGCCGTCCAGCGCCACGTGACAGACGAAGTCGTAGCCCAACCTTCTGGGATCCTCGACCTTGTCGCACGCGGCATCCCCAACCTCGACGCCGTTAGCCGACAGCGAGATCGACGCATCGCTTGTCTTGGCATTGACCAGGACGTCGATGGAATCGGGGTCGTTTTCCGAAAACCCGCCCCATGATGCCAAAAGAAACGCCGCGCCGTCGTTGCCGCAATCTTCCTCGACAACGCTGACGGCAACGTCGACGGGATCAAGCGCGCGTATATCTTCGGATTGTTCCGACGCACCAGCCCAATTGAGCCGGACCGGGTCCAAGACATCGGCGCCCAGTCGGATGACCGTCGAAGCGTCATACTCGCCGCTTCGCGACACCACCTCGATACACAGCTGGGCGGCCTCCGGCCGCGATCCCGCCAGGATCGTCAGAAGCATGTCATCCTGGGCCGATTGCGACCACCTTGCCATCACGCCGACAACGACCTCACCGGCTACCGGCCAGACCGGTTCGAAGTCCTCGTCCAGGCTAAAGTGGCCGAGCATGAGGTCATCGTTGCTGACGAGCTGGGGTTCGTTGTCGTCGGCCAGAGTCACCGCGGGCGCGGCGACAGTGGCCAGAGCGCCGAACGCCACGGCAGCCAATGCGAAAGATACCACCCTTTGTCGCATGACAGATCCTCCTCCAGGCATCCCTTGGCTAACGGGAATGCTAGCGCAACACGTGGAGAAGACCAAAACCGGAGCGTTGGCAGGATTCGCGATGCCTTGACCATCGCGCCGACCCGGGCTTGCGAATTTCCGGCGACGAACAATCATTCGTTCGATAGTGTTTTCTGCATGATCGGAGGTCATCGCAAGCGAGCGCGGCCATGTCCAAGCCGATAGTCATCCTGGCGATTGATGGAGGCGGCGTCAGAGGCCTCATCCCTGCGCTATTGCTTAAGGCCCTGAGTGATCAAATCGCGACGCATGGCGGTTCGGCGCGTGGCGCTGCAAAGCCTCTCGGGCGCTACTTCGACCTCATCGCGGGAACCTCGACCGGCGCGTTGATCGCGGTGGGCCTGAGTTTTGCCAAGAGCCGGGGTTCGAACGTGCCCTTGGCGACGCCGGAAGAACTGGTCGCGTTCTACCGGGAGCGGTCGGCGCACGCGTTTCGTCGCATTCGGTTCCAGAAACTGCGGCGTCTTTGGCGCAGCGAATACAACTACGAGCCCTTCGCGTCGGTGCTTGAGGATATTGTCGGTGAGCGCCGGCTATCCGAAACGACGACACCCGTCGTGCTTCCCGCCTACGACGTGCACAATCGCTACGTTCGGTATTTCAACAGCGACGCGGCGTCGACAAGCGATGGCGAGGATTACTATCTGCGCGACGTGCTTCGTGCGACCACCGCGGCGCCGGTCTATTTCCCCCCAGCGCGCATCTCCGCGATCGGCGGTAAGACAGAAGAGGTCTTCGTTGACGGCGGCCTGTTCGCCAACAACCCGTCGCTGTGCGCCTCGACCGAAGCGTTGCGACAGTTTGGATTCAACCGCCAGCTCATCGTCGTATCCATGGGCACGGGCCAAGCCAACCAACGGTACCCCCTACACCGATTGGAATCGTGGGGCGCGTTCAAATGGCTCGACCCACGCATGAGGATGCCGCTGATCGACGTCATGATGGATGGCCAAACTGATGCCACGCACCATCACCTGAACCAGGTTCTGAAGCCGGATGAGACATACTTTCGGTTCGATCCGGCACTAGAGCCTGGATTGGTCGCACTGGATGACGCTTCATCGACAATTCTCGGAAAACTCGATGCGTTGGCGCAAATGTACATTGAGTCTCAAATGGATCGCCTGAGAAGATTGGCCCGCCTGCTGACCGAGCATAAACCTTAGCACCTGCGCCAGAGATCGTCGTCGACAGGGCGCGCAGCCTTGTCGCCTGGGGGAAGGTCACGATCCGCGGCGACACGACCTCAGGTTGCTGTTCCGGGCCCGGACACGACCTCTACGTCGCACAGTCACGGAACAATCGTTAATCTATGACTACTGTCACACCGCCAGCGTCAGTCGTTGATTGATACCGAGTCCGGGCGACCTTAATCTCTCTAAATACAGTTACAACTGACCGGTGGATAAGTACCGATGAAATCGCGTGTTCTCGGAGACTGGAAGATCGCCCTGGCGGCCCTGGCATTCGCGGCCATGGCGCTCGCCGCGATGCCGATGGGGTCGGCGCAAGCTCAGCTGTCCGTGTCAGAGATGATCGTCGACATGAGCGCACCGGACAATCGCAGAGATCTCACAGTCACCAACAACGGCGACGAGACGATGTATGTCGCGGTCGAAATTAAGGAGTTCATCAACCCGGGCATGCCAGATCAAACGGAGATCGAACACCGATCGCCGGAAGATACTGGGCTCCTTGTTTCGCCGAGCAAGATGGTACTTGGCGCGGGCGAACGTGCTGTCGTGCGCATGGCGGTAATCGAGCGTCCAGATGCCGGAGACCGCGTGTTTCAGGTAACGGTCAAACCGGTGCTGGGCGAAGAGGATACACAAACCACCATGATCCGTATGTTGATTGCTTATGGCGTTCTGGTGATCGTACGCCCTGAGGAGTTGATGCCGGAGTTCAACGTGCAGCGCAGCGGCCAGATGCTGTTGATCGAGAACAGCGGCAACACCATGGTCGAGTTCGCTTATGGTCAGCAATGCGACACCGCCGGCAATGGCTGCGTCGAACTGCCCAGCAAACGCGTCTATCCCGGCGGCACCTGGCAGGTCGATTTGGCGTACGACACGCCCGCCGAGTATCGCGTCACCAGCGGTGGCGAGACCGAGGTACGCACCTATTGAGCCGGTTCGACTGGCATAGCGACACCATAACGCGCGACACGCCGGTCACCGCGAACTACAAGAACACCCAGAACGTCCGCCGCTTCCTGACTGACCAGTGCGGCCCCGCGTTCCGCTTCGATCGCCTGTTCATGCAATGGATCAAAGACGGCAAGCCCAAGACCATGGGCGATGTCGCCGACGAATGGCAGCGGCGCCAGGCCGACGCGGATTGACCGTGTTCACCGCCGCGTTGGCAATCCGTCGACGTGGATGGCTTAGATAAGCTGCCCAATAGCGGTTCCACGCTGATTGCTGGCGCAAGATCCAGGACGGGTCTGACCAACTGCAAGCGGGTCAGAAGACGACGCCGAACGCAACCCCCAGCACCAGCGCGTCATCAATGTTCGATTGACCATTCGGGTTGATGATCCACTGCGCGTCCGGCTCGACAAAGATCCACGGCGCGAGCTGGGCGCGATAGTTGATTTCCAGCAACCCTTCACCGCTTTGGCTGAACAGGCCCGCGGCGACCTGACTGTTTGAGAGATCGCTGCTGAAGTCGCCATAAGCGCCGATCAGGGACAGCGCGTCATCGGGCCGGCTCTCGAACGGTCCCTTGTAGCTTAGACCGCCGGCCGCCATGAACGTGATCCGGTTGACGTCGGGCGGGGCATAGCTCAAGGCCAGAAAGGCCGACAGTCCCTCGCTAAAGCTGCCGTCCTCGGCATAGAGCATCTGCTCGCCCATGACGTAGACGCCCCAGGTGCCGTCCTCCGTCATGCCAGTCGAGAAGTCGGTCAGGTCTTCGCCGTCGTAATAGCCGCCGACCTTGTACTTGCCGGGCAGGCCATCGCCGCCGCTGTGGCCCCCGGCCAGATAGCCGAACTCGCCCAGCGCCAGAACACCGTGGCCGGCCGGCGCGCCGAACTCAAGACCGTGATCGTCGGAGTCGCGGAAGTTCGGATAGACCAGATAGGCGCCTGCCTGCGCATACCAGTCGTCGCCGGGCTTCACCTTCAGCCGCGCACCCCAGGTCGCGCTCGGATAAGACGGGAAAGAGATGCTCTGCGCGCCGGCGATCGGGTTGCCGCATATCGCCTGATTGGCCGACGTGCAGGCCAGACGCAATGTCGCGAAGTCCTCGCCGGCGATGATGCGTCCGCCGACCAGCTCCGCGTTGTTGTCGAACAACTGCTGGCCGAAGGCCAGATGGACCAGCCGCGTCGCACCATCATCGTCGAACGACGGCAGCTGCACCGGAAACTGGTTGCCGACATAGCGCGGCGTCAGGCTGTCGCTGCCGTCCTTGTACGAAAACGACGCGGTGAAAAATCCGCCCCTCCAATTGATCAGGCGTTCCAGATCGAGATAGGTGGCGACACCCAGATCGCCGCGCCATGACGTGCCTTCGTCAAGACCGCCCGCGACATTGGCCGCCGGCTGGGCAAAATAGGCCGCGCCGATCGAAATGCCATCCAGTACAAGCCGGTCACGCAGACCGCCCCAACTTCCGGTGACGTTCGACGCATCGAAATCGCCGCCCAGAACGCCCCATCCCTGATCCGCCGTCCACGGCGGGGGATGCAGCCACGGCGTCGCGGTGTCCGGGCCTGCGGTATCCCATTTCTGAGGATCATAGACGGTCGATTTGATCCACGGGTTGATGTCGGCCTGAACGCCGGAGATCTCTGGAACGACAGCAAGAACGGCTGCACCGATGACCAGTCGGCTAAAGCGCCCAAACGCCGCTCCTGCCTTGGCCACACCTTTCGATAGTACCTTGTAGATCGAAAGACTCGGCACCCTCACCGATCAGCCCCCTGTGTCGGTTTTCGGCCAGATGTCATCTCTGTCATGCCGCCGCGCATAACGTTGATCCATCAGCGATGCGAATGCTAGTCTTAATCAATCAAGAGTCGGGGTCGTCCGATCTTGTACCCCGTACTCACCGATGTGCTGAAGCGCCCAAACATCGGGATACGGGGGGCATGGGCATCAACGCGACACGTCGCCAATTCTTAGCGGCAACTTCCAGCGGCATTGCGCTCAGCATCAGCGTTTTGCCACATCTTAACTTCGGATCAGACGCACAAGCCGCCGATATGGTGCCGCCACCTGATTGGCAGGCCGGTCCCGGCAAGGCGCGCTTTCGCATCGATGGTCTGCGCAAGGTCACGGGCCAGAAGATTTACGCCCGCGACTTCCGCGCCTGGGACATGGATGGATGGCCGCAGGAAGAAGACGTGGTTCTGGTCATCAGAACACCGTTTGCCAATCGCGAGCTGATCGGCCTCGATCTCGATCCTCTGCCCGACGATCTGAAACCCACGCGCGTTGTCACCGGCGCCGATCTCGTGCGCGACAAGATCGCGATCGCTGAGGTCGACTTCCCGGCCGGCAATTATCTGGTCGAGCCCGGCAAGGTGCCTAACTATCTGGGTCAGGCCGTCGCGCTGCTCTACTACAACGACTATCACACCATGGACCGCGCGCGCCGCGCGATCCGGTCACTGCACAACAAAGGCATCGTTGCCGGTCCGGAGGAACCGAACCGCGAAGACACGTTCTATGAACCGGAGACCAGCGTCATCCATGCGGTCTCGCGCGGCCAGCAGATCTTTTCCCAGGTCGATGGCGGCCCGGTCAGACCCCAGAAGCTGGAATCCGACCGCGACAAGGAAGCGATGGCCAGGGTCGACTACATCCGCGAGCGGCTGGAGAACCCTACATCCGTCGGCTGGAGCGTGCTGCGCAACGTTTACACGACCCAGACGGTCGACCCCATGTTCATGGAACCGGAATCCGGCCTTGGCTGGCTCGACCGCGACAGCGGCACCCTGCACATGATGATCGGCACACAATCGCCGAGCTACGATGTCAATTCCGCCGGTGAGATCTTCTCCGATCCCGACTGTCCTTTGGACGTCAAGGCGGTCAACCTGTTCGCCGCTTATCCCGGCGGTGGTTTCGGTGGACGCGACACCTCCACATTGTGCCTGTTCCTGGCGCTCGCCGCGGCTTACGGCGACCGGCCGATCCGCATCGCCTATGACCGGTTCGAGCAGTTCCAGTCCGGCGTCAAACGGCATGCCGCGCGCATCGACCTGACGCTGGCCGTCGACGACGACGGCCTGTTGCAGGCGGTGCGCAATCACATCTATCTCAACGGCGGCGGCCGGCGGAATGTCAGCACCTATGTGGCGCAGGTTTCAGCATTGGACGGTGCCGGGGCCTATGACATTCCGCTCGCCGACATCTGGTCGCGCGCGCGGCGCACCCGCGCGCCCATCGCCGGTTCCATGCGCGGCTTCGGCACGGTGCAGAGTCTCTTCGCAATGGAGTCGATGATCGATGAGCTGGCCCTGAAAAACGGGCTGGACCCCATCGATCTCAGACTGCGCAACGTGCTCGCCCCCGACCAGGAAATCGTCACCGGCGCGCCGCACGCACCGCCCGGCCTCAGGGACATGTGCGTGCATGCCTCGCAGCACAGTCTGTGGCTTGATCGCGATCAAAAGAAACAGGCATCCGCGAATGCGGACGCCGCCTATGGCGTTGGCTTTGCGCTGGGCATGAAAAACTACGGCACCGGCGCCGATGCCGCGTTGGATGAGGTTGCCTTCGACGCCGACGGTGCGATCACCGTCACGACCAACGTGATCGACATGGGCACCGGCACCGCGACGACGCTCGCCATTTCGACGGCGAAGTTCCTGGGCGCAAACGCGACCGAGGTGAAGACCGGCATATTGGCGCCGTTCGACGCGCTGGAACTGGAAGGCAGTTTCGAAAAACACCCGGAAAACCCACGCTGGACACCGCTGGTTCATGAGTCGACCAAGGCGGCGTCAACGTCGTCGAAATGGGTCCACGGTGTGCACATGGCCTGCCAGGTGCTGCTGGAAACAGGCCTGCTGCCGGCCGCGCGTGACATGTGGGGCGCGACATCGGCCGGTGTCGGCATTACCGATGTCAGCTGGCAGGGCGGCGAGCTCTCGGCAACCGGGCTCGATCCCATTCCGCTTGCGACGCTCGCCAAGCATGCCCATGACAACGGCCACGTCGTCTCCGCCATGATCCACGCGTTCTATAGCGGGCGCTGGATCGAAGCCGATTACACGGTCGGCGACGAGACGTTCCGCTGGCAGATTGATGCGCTGTCTGTTCTGCGTGGCGGTCAGACGGATCGCGAACTGATCGACCGCCAGAACCCGAAGCTCTTCACGGTCGAGAGCATCTGGGAAGGCAACGGCCAGAACTTCGGCGCCTCCGCCTGTCTGGCCGCGGTCAAGGTCGACCGCAAGAACGGCACCGTCACCCTGCTTGACGCGGTCCACTACATCGGACCAGGCACGGTGTTGCAGGAAGACCTGATGGAGGGCCAACTGGACGGCTGTTTCGCCATGGGTGTCGGTCAAGCGCTCCTGGAATACCTGCCAACCTATGAGGAGGGCGCCGGCAACGGGCGCTGGAACCTCAACCGCTATCACGTGCCGCTGGCCGGCGACGTCGCGCTGCACAACGTCGAGAAGGTCATTCTGCCGCCGGAATCCGACGACGCGCCGGCACGCGGCATTGCCGAGGTCGCCATGGTCGCCGTTGCCCCGGCGATTGCCAACGCCGTGGCCCATGCGACCGGCGTTCGCTTTTATGACCTGCCAATTGCCGCCGACAAGGTTCGCGAGGCGTGGAGAGGATGATGGAGACAATCAATCTTGATATCACGCTCAACGGTGAACAGGTCACGCGGCCCTCTATCGACGCCAACATGATGCTGGTCGAGTTCCTGCGCGAGGAGCTGGGTCTGACCGGCACGAAGTTCTGCTGCGGCATTGCCGTTTGCCGGGTCTGCACGGTATCGGTGGCGCACAGGGCCAGTGCTCACGAGGTCGCCATGCGCGCCTGCACCACGCCGCTCAGTGAGGTTAACGGCCGGGTCATCACGACTGTGGAAGGTCTGGCTGACGGGAACGACCTGCATCCCCTGCAGCATGCGTTCCTGGAGAATTTCTCGTTCCAGTGCGGCTACTGCTGTCCGGGGTTCTTGATGGCGTCCTACGCGCTGATGGATCAACTCACGAGAAGCCCGATACCGCGCGAGCGGGTCGACGACGCCATCGACGCGGCGGTCGGACAGCACATATGCCGGTGCACCGGCTATGTGCGCTATCACCGGGCGATCAGGCAAGTGATTCTGGATACGCCCGGCCTGGCGACGTGAGGCGAAGGAGCAATCAGCCATGAACCCCGCACGTCTCCTGGTCCTGCCTGCTCTCGTCGGTCTGTGCTTCTCTGTCACGGCCGCGGCGCAAGATGACTACACCCTGCACGACTACGCCAACGAGTGCGCCGAACTGATCATGGACGCGCCGGTCTTCAACTGTCTGGACCTCGACATCGTGCCAATCACCGTCAATGGTGAGGTGCCGGAGGAGTACACCAGCCAGATGAGCTGCGACCGCCCGGCCATGCTGCCCTACCCCGATTACACCGATGGCCAGTGCGCGCCCTACACGCGCTTCTCCGCGTTCGAAGACGGCGACGTGCAGCTCGTTCAATTCTGCCGGCGCATGTACATCCGCGACGAGAACGACCCGCGCTTCGACTCAATCGAAATGATCATGCACAACGTGAAGACGGGCAGCACCTGTTTCTTCATCTCGAAAAACTTCGGCGAAAACCCGGACGGCGAGCTCGGCACGCGCGTGCCGCCGCCGACCGAACTGGAACCGCCGGAGGGCGAGCTTGCGGCGGCCGATCTATGGGCGACGCCGCAACAAGTCGCCGATCACGGCTGCATCTACTGCCACGACAGCGATCCTTGGATGCGCACGCCGTGGATCGCCCAGAACGGCGAACTGCCCGCCGACCCCTGGGGCTTTCATTCGGTTGATGCCGGCGGCCCGTTTGTGGATTGGCCGAAGCCGGAGAGCATCGCCACGCGCGGCAACACATGCGTCGGCTGTCATCGCATCGGCTCGCTCAACACCTGCCAGGAAATGGAGATCCCGACCTTCGGCGATCAGCCTGCCAAGATGATGCAATCGGTCGGCCAAGCGCCGCACGGACGCCTGGGTGCGCGGCCTGGCACCATCGAGGAGTACCCGCCCGACGTCTACAGCGACTGGGCGCAAAGTTACCCGCATGCCTATTGGATGCCGCCGGGCAACGTGCTGCCGCTAACCGAATGGAACAAGATCTACGAGCACGACATTGCCGAGCTGCAACGCTGCTGCGCCGATCACGACGCGCCCGGCTGCTTTGTCGAGCCGATTACCAGCAAGGAGCGCTGGTTGGAACTGATGGAAAGTGGCGAGACCGGCTGAGTTGCGGCAAGACCAAGTTCGACTTGAGGTGATCACAGGTTCGGACATGACGATGACCGGCGGCTGCATATGCGGCGCCGTGCGCTACGAGACCACCGGCAAGACATTCGGCGTCCAGCACTGCCACTGCCATAGCTGCCGCATAGACAATGGCGGCCCCGTCGTAACGCTGGCCGGCTACAATGCCGACCAGGTCACGTTCAGCGGCGATGCCCACAAAATCTATGCGTCCTCGCCGGGCGTCGGACGCGCGTTCTGCGGCACGTGCGACACGCCGCTAACCTGGGAGGGCGACGGCGGCGAACTGGGCCCGATCGTCGAGTTCTACATCTCAACCTTCGACAACCCGGACGTCCTGTTGCCGACCGGCCATTCGTTCGATCCCGAACGCTTCCCTGGTTCGACATCGCAGACGGCCTGCCCCGCTATGAAGGTTTCGCCGAATGCAGTCCAGTGCTGCGCCACGGCCTGGCGAAAGAGGGCCTACCGCCTGCGTAGCGCGCTTCGATTAGGCGGTAGTTGAGGTCATCGCGCCACCTCTATGCGGTGGAATACATCAGTCGTCGGTGTTGCCCTCAATGTCCTGGGCGATCTCGACGATGGCAGCGAACGTGCTCTCATCGATCGGCTCACAGGTCAGCACACCCAAATCGGCATAGAGTTCACCCGGCAATTCAGGCAAGTCCACCGCGCACGGCGCCTCGCCGGGCGGTGTAACGGCCAGCCGGCGCGCCGTCGTCACTTCGGTCTGGAAGAAGCCAGAGCTATCCGTCGACGCAATGCCAATGGCGCCATCGATGCGTCCATCGGCGACCGGGTCGCCGAACTCGTTGACTATGCGGCCGAATATGGCCACCAGCTCGTCGGCCCTGAAGTGGACGGAAACAGCGTTTCCGGGGAACAGCGTCAGCAGCTGGCTATCGCGATCGAGATGAACAAACCCCTCAGTATCGTCGGTCAGGGAGATTTCATAGGTCGCGTAGGGCGGCAGCGGCAAGAAGACACTCTCCCCTAAACGGATCTTGTCCTGCGGATCGCCATCGACATTGATCAGGAACGTCCGATCCGGATCGGTGTTGCCGTCAAGCAGAACCATGACGCCGCTTTCGGTCAATGCCGGTCCACCGAACGCGAATCCGTCGGGGTTGCCGATTAGATTGACGTCGAAACTGCCGGCGTAGGTCGTGAACGAACCGCCACTGTGGAATGCCGTCTCGTAGTCGAAGCCGACACGGCCGATGTCGTTGGCATAGTCGCCGCCGGCATAGATCGAGTCCTCGAACACGTTCTTCACCGCGCCTGCGCGCAGAGACAGGTCGCCCTCGACCAGATCCTGATCGTCCCACACAACCAGAACGTCGCCCTCGGGTCCGGACCCGTTGTCCGATGTGTCGTTCGGACGCGGGTCGGAATGGCGGTAGCCAAGCGCAGCCTGATAGGTCCAGTTGTCGACGACATAGGAGAAGCGTAATTGCGTCAACGCCAGGAACTCGCGGTCGGATTGCGTGACGCTGCCCGTCCACTGGATGTCCAGACCATCTTCGTAGAACACTTGCGATGTGAATTGCGGGCCGAACGACCAGGCCTTCAGATCGTCCTCGACACTGTAGCTGCCGACCATGCTGACTGTCGTGCTCCAGTCCGGGAAACGATAGCTGAGAGCGCCGTTGAACTGTTGGGAATCGTTGATGAAGGGATCGAAGATGTCGGGGTCGCGGAACTCTCTGGTTTTGCCGGCAAAGATCTGGCGCAGCGACAAATTCATGCCCAGATTGTCGAACCGGTCAGTGTAGCGCAGGAAGTATCCGTAGTCCTGTTCGGTCGTCGCGATGACACCGCCCTGCAATCGCGTCGACTCGTCCAGAAAAACGCCGCCTGTTTGCAACAAGACCTGATCGGTGCTGCCCATCAGGTCGGCAAACCATCCGGTCTGATCGTCAACGCGATGCACCGTTCCGGCGCGGAACAGATGCGTCGAAGTGACATCGCCAATCAAGTCACCGTCGCGCCCTTGCACGTCGTCATCGATCAACTGGCCTATCTGAAACACATAGGTCGGCGCGTCCGATGGCGGCAGCTCCGGCGTCTTGGCGAAGAACCGCGTTTCCTCCCGCGTGCCGCCGCCGATCTCCTGAATGCGCAACGTGACCTCGTAGGAGCCCGGTGGCAGCGTCGCAGTGTTCAGCACCTGATTGCCGGCATCATAGGTTTGACTGGCGAGCAGACGCCCATTGCCAAAGATGTCGACCTTGGAGCGTACGGGCAGGAACAGAACCAGCGGCGTGCCGGTGACCAGGTCCAGGTCCATCCGGGAATCCAGCTGCGTGCCAATGCCTACGCCGATCATCTTTTCCTGAGCGACCGCTTCCAAGGGCGCGGTGCGGAACAGGCCGCCCTGAAGACGCCACGCTTCCTGGTCCGAGATGAACTGCCCTTGATCCAGGAAAAAGCCGTCGCGGTTGTCATAGAGCAGGTCGCTGACGACACGGTTGTCTTCAAATCCCAGAATAGTGTGGTTCAGAATGTCATAATCGTTTGTCTGCTGATCACCGCCCGAAATAATGCCGCTCAGATAGCTCAGGACCGCAGGGTCGCCATCGCTTGGTTCAAGGTATCGCGCGCCGATGCTGCCCTGTACGGCGCGATAGGTGCCGTTGACAAAGACGTCAGCGCGAAATGCGTTGCGGTCGAAAACGACGCCGGCGACGGTGGGCTGCAACACGCCGCAGCCTTCGTCTTCCAATGTCTCGCCGGGAAGACAGACCAGATCGCCGTGGGTTTTCAACGGTCCGGTCAGGGCGGCCGTGACGGCGGCGCGCTTGTCGACATCTTCCATCAAGTCCACGATCGCGTCGGGATCATCGAACGTAATCGAGCCGGGCGCATAGGTCGCCACAGCGGATGTCAAAATCCGACCGTTGTAATAGACGTCGATGACGTTGGTCTGCGGTTCGATAAGGTTCTCGAAGCCGGCCGGTACCGCACCTGTCGACTGATCAGGTGTGATCGGTTCGGGGATCGGCATCAGGGCGATAAACGTCTCCAGTGACGGCATATAGTCGAGGTCGGCGGCAATCGATATCTCTTCCGCCAGGCCGCTGCGCACGACGCCCAAGCCGGCGGCCGCCAGCATTACCGCCGCAACCAAGGGCGCAGCCACCCTAAGGTAGCGGCTGCGTCGTCCTTTGTATGTTACCCCGCGCTCCGTCATGGCTGATCACGGTGGAATCGCGACTTCGATCAGCACGGTGCTTTGGTAGGTGCCGGCAGCCGCTTGGGCAGCGCCCAGGTCGCTTTCATCGAAGTGCACGAGCATGCTTGCGTTGTTGGAGTTGCCGGCGCAGTTCTCGGAATCGTTCGTCGTCGTGAACTGTTGCGGCGCGCCATAGAACAGTTGTGTCGCGCTACCGATCGAACTGACGCCGCCGCTGCCGGCCCAATAGACCGAGTATGGGATCGGCGGGCTGCCGCCGGACAGGACTTCGAACGCGCCTTCTGCCGTCATCGCCGTCACCTGATAGGTCGCTGGCGCGCCGACACTCGGGCGGTTGTTCGTCCACACACAAACGCTGGTATCGGCATTGGTCTCGCTGCCGAAACCGTCCCAGACGCCGAAGTTGAAGTTGTTCTTCAAGCGGATGAAGTTCATCAGCGGCGGACTGACCACCGTAATCAGCCCCGACGATTCGGTGTCTGTGCCGGCGCCGAACGGCGCGTTGATGGTCAGACGAATGCGTCCGGTATAGGTACCGGCGGGCACACTCTCCAGATCGTCGTCAATGATGCGGATGCGCAGGCGTTGCCCGCCGGCGTTGGTGCCAGAACTGGTGCAAATGTCGAACTGCGCTTCGGTCAAGCTTTGGAAGTTTCGCGGCGTGTTGGGCGTCAGCGTTACCCAGCTTCCACCGGTCGGGTTGCGGTACTGGACGATGATGGGAACCGTGCCGCCCGGTCCGCTCAATTCGAATGCCCCGCCGGCACCCTGGCCGACAGCCACAACCTCGATCTGGCGGAAAAAGAAAGGCCGGTTCGACAGCGCGCAATGCCGTCTCACGGCGCTGCGGTTGTTACCGCCGTTCCAGGTTATCGTGAACGTGTCGCCGGTGAACCCTTCAAGATCGGCGCACGAACGAAACCGTCCGGCGCACTGCGAGTTCGCCGCGAATGTTTCGGTTGATGTCATGATCCCCACCATCACGACAAGCGCAAGGGCGCCCAACCGCAGGCCGATGAGCGCTGCCTCGGGTAAAATCCGTCGCGGCAACGAAGCCGCTATGTCCGAAACAGCGCTCACGTTTCTCCGGCCTGCGGCCGGGGCCTACCTGGTTACGGGCCAGTCGTAATCGTGGCCGTCATGGTCGCCGAGTACGCCGTCGCGCTGGCCGGCTGGGCGGCAAGGTCAGTCGCGAGGATATCGACGATGAACGTCGCGGTGTCGGCACCGGGACAGTCAGGCGCAGTGGCCGTGGTCGTGAACGAAGACGGCGTGGCATAGGTCAGCACGGTGCCGGTGGTCTGACCGGGCGCACCAGCCCATGAAATGCTGACCGGAAGTTGGTTGGCGCCGCTGTCCAGCGTGTAGCCGCCGGTGCTCGAGGTCACCGTGACGTTGTAAGAACCACTGGGCACGTTGGTCCACACGCACACGTCATCCTGGCGGCTCTCGTCGCCCAGACCATTCCAGACGCCGAACAGAATGTCGTTCATGCCCTCGATGTTGTAGAGGTTGTTGATGCCGATCTCGACCAGAGCGGAATCGGTCTGGCCGGACGGGCCGGTCGCCAACGCGGTCGCCGACAACAACGCGAAGGAAGCACCGGCGACGCCGGCGACGAGTTTAGAGCTATACTTTTGGGTAAGACGGTTCATGATTTGCCATGACTCCATAAGGCCGTTGTTTTTAGGCTGACTGACCGACCCCGCGTTGATCCATCGCGTTGCACGGGGCTAAATCGCCCAATCAGTGGCCCTTCTTGCAGCTTCCACCCTGTTCACCGATGAGGTTTTGCGGTCTCCTCCGCGCCTTATTCTGCGACGCGTTTTGTCAGGGACCGCCCCCTCCGTTGGGAGTATGTAGTATTTCCAAAGGGTTAGTCTCTACAAACTATAAGTTGTATAGAATGAGAGTGTGGCGTTTGTCACACTTCGACACACGATCGGGCATGGTGGACGATAAACGGCAGAAATGCTTGCTATTTGCGACGCTAGGGCATTGGTCCTGCCATATGTTATGTGATGTAACAGGTAACGTTTCTGTGATGCGATGCAAATTGCCTACCCTTTATGAGTACCTCGAATGTGACAGCGTCGTTTGGACCGCCTGAATCAGGGCCCTCGAACACGCGTGCGGCGGCCGCCGGGATTACCGGTGCTGATCCCAAAGGCGGGTTCCGGGATGCGGGGCTTGGTCGCGGCCGGCGGCGTGACTAGAACGGATCGCAGGCGGTGCAGATTGAGTGCGATCTGCTCTAGGCTGCCGCGCGCAAGGTCCAGATAACCGAATTGAGGCTCCGATGACCGCTCCTTTCGCCATGAACTCCTTCAAGGGCAAGCAGGTGCTGGCACTGGTGCGCGACGGCGACTACGCCCATGCCGGCGAGGAGGAGGCGATCGAGTTGACCATGGCGCCGATCGCCAGGGATCCCGACCGCGATCTGCTCGACGCCGGTTGCGGGCTCGGCGGCACGGCCGCCTATCTGCAAGACCACGGCTGGGGCCGGGTCACCGGATTCGACATCGAGCCGCGCGCGATCGAGGGCGCGCGCCAGACCCATCCCGGCCCGACATTCCTGGCCTCAGACATCGTCGCCGCGCCGGGCCAACTCGACCGCCGCTTCGACGTCATCACCATGTTCAACGTGCTCTACGCCCTGCCCGATCAGCCGGCCGGGTTGCGCGCCCTGGCCGACGTCGCCGCACCCGGCGCTACGCTCGCGATCTTTGACTATGTCGACACCGGCGCCTACCAGCGCGATCCCTTGATCGATGCCGGCGGTCCGTTTCTTCCTCAGCCGGTCAAGCGCGAAGGGGTTGAGGGTCTGCTTGATGAAGCCGGCTGGCGGCTGCACGACAGCACGCCGATCGATGATGCCTACATCGGCTGGTACATCGCCCTGGTCGCCAAGATCGAAGCGAAGAAAGAAGCAATCGTGGCGCACGTCGGCACCGACGGTTTCAATCACGTGCTCGGTCTGTATAGCGGCCTGTTGGATCGCCTGCGGGCAGGGGTCCTCGGCGGCTCGCTCATCTATGCCGGTCGCGCGGACTGACGGCCGATCACGTGACGCTTGTGCCAGTGCCCAACGCGAAAATCGACCACACGGCAATCGCGACCATGACAGCGCCGGAACCCCAGCGCACCCACAGCTGCGCCCGGTCGCTCGACAACAGTCCCCGCGCGCCTTGGGCGCCGAAGGCATAGATAAGCCGGCCGATCACCGCAAGACCGACATAGGTCGCGATCAGGATCACCATCTGCGGCACGTGGGGACGCGACGTATCCATGAACTCCGGCAGGAAGTTGATAAAGAAACCCAGGCCTTCGGGATTGATAGCCGTAATCACGAAACCGCGTATGAACAGCGTTCTCTTCGGGATGCCCGCGTGCTCGACCGTGATCGAAGGATCGGCGTGTGCCGGGCGAATGCAGCGGTAGCCCAGATAGAGCAGATAGACGACGCCGAACCACTTCAGCACGTCGAACAGCGGCGGAAACGCCTCGATCAGGATTTCGATGCCGGCCAGCGATGCGGTGATAGAGACCAGGTCGCCGGCCACCACGCCACCCACGATCGCCAGGATCGCGCGGCGACCCTCCGACAGCGTGTAGCTTAAGACCAGGATCGTGCTGGGGCCCGGTATCATCAACACAACAAAGGCGGCCAGCACATAGGCCAGGTACGTCTCAATCGTCACCGGCCCTGACCAATCGACGCTAGGCCCGCGGTGTCGCGCACCACACGACAGCGGACAAGGTGTTGCGCTTCGGCAACGCGAACGGCCGAGGTGTGTCGGCTGGCACAGGACATGCACGACACCCGGTGATCACGGTCACCAACCCCACGCCACGGGCAAGCATTAACGTTGATCATTACCACCTACCTGCCAAGGCGCAGACAACATAGGCATTGAGGCGACACCAATGGCCGACAAAAAGAGCTCCAAGTCCGACAAGCATACCACGCAGAACAACGAACTCGGGGGCATCCTTTCCCACGAGCAACTGGAAAAGCTGGCGGCTGCCGTCAGCAATGCACAAGCCAACGGCGCGGCCGGCGCCACGCCGGCCGGGTACTATTTCGCCGACGAATAACGCCGGCTTATCGATCACCACTCGCGGCTTTAGAGCAGATCCTGTCGTGCTCTAAAGCCGCCATAATTCACTTCCCAAATCGCGGCGACTGATCACGCATGTTGTCATGCTGACCAGTCTTCCACGCCATCCTCCCCATGTGTAGGGCAGAGGTTCAACCATCCGCACTTGGGGAGACCCGGCCATGACGCACAAGCTGAACAACACCGATAAGCGCATCTTCGACATCAAGGAGCCGATGTCGCGGCGCGATGTCTCGATGGAGAAGATCATCGACGGCTTGTCCCTGCGCGTGACGATCCGCCAGCCGCAGCAGGAGATCTTTCCGCGGCCGCGCTGATCGCAAAACCGAGCACATTGCCAAAATGAGACAATGTGCTCGGCGACATGCCTCCATTCGACACGCCACAAGGCACTGCGGGCTCGCCGCCACGTAGTGTACGATCGGCATCCGCGACCCCCAGGGTGTGGCATGCTGGATCTGGACAACCACGTCATCTTTGCCGACGGCCCCGACGACGACACGGTGCTCGCCATGCCGCGCGACATTGCCGAGATCGTGTTTCACGAAGCCTTCGGGAAGACGGCCGATCCAAAGCTGACCTACGCAGACTTCACTGCCAGACGACGGACCTTGGAAGACCTTCAGGGTGCGCCCGCCGGCGATGACCTGCTCGCCTTGATGATGGCCGAAACCAAAGTCATCACGAAAAGCACCCTGAAGACCCTCTCCGCGCTTTAGAGCAGATCCTGCCCGCGCGATGGATCACGCGCGCGCCCTCCTGTAGACTCTTCGCCTACGGGGGCGCCGTCGTTCATGGCAGAGCTTTTCTTACACGTCACCAACGTGGTCCTGCCGGTGCTGATCTGCGCCGCCATCGGTTTCGGCCTTGCGCGGTTCAAGGTTCCGTTCGACAACAAGATGGTCAATGGCGTGGTCGCCAATGTCGGTTACCCGACGTTGATCATCTCCCACCTCTCCGATGCTCATGTGCCGATCGGCGCGTTCCTCGATATGATGCTGGCGGCCGTCGCGGTGCTGGCGTGCTTCTGTGTTGCGGCCTTCGTCTTCTTGAAGATCATGGGCCTCAATACCCGCGCTTTCCTGTCGCCGATGATGCACGCCAATGTCGGCAACGTCGGCCTGCCCATCGCGCTGCTCGCGTTTGGCGAGGCCGGCATGGCCTATGCCATGGCGTTTGTCGTTGTCATCGTGGTCAGCATCTTCACCGTCGGCATGGCGGTGACCATGGGCAGCTTCTCGATACGCAGCCTTGTAACCTCGCCAATCATCTACGCGGTGCTCGTCACGCTTGTCTTGATGGCGACCGACACGGCCTTGCCGAAACCAATCGACGCGGCGTTCGATATCCTCGGCGGCCTCGCCATCCCGCTCATGCTGCTGACGCTGGGCTATACGCTCGCCACCTTGAAGATCAGCGCGCTCTGGCGTGCCACCTATCTCAGTCTGTTCCACATCGCCATGGGTGTCGCCATCGCCTTGGGCCTGCTTCAGGTTTTCGGTTTCACCGGCACCGAGCGCGGCGTCTTTATCCTGATGTGCCTGATGCCCGTCTCGGTCGCCACCTACCTGTTCGTCGACCAGCACGTGCCCGAGCTGGCGCACGAGGTGGCCGGCCTGATCATGGTGTCGACCCTGCTCACCATCGTCGTCATGACACTGGCGTTGACCTATTGGATCTAGAGCAGATCGCATTCCATCTGGATCGCCTGGACACCCAACGCCGTCCCAATCGCCCCGATAAGTGTGCCCGCCGTCACTCCCGGTTCCGATTGCCGTGGAAATGTGCGGTTGATTTGCCGACTCTTTCATCGCGCGCGCGACCGCGCCGCCGGGCTGTCCCTATTGGACACCTCGATAAGGGCAAACCGCCGGCGACGGCGGGGCGCAAAGCCACCGGTCTTCGCCGGATACCGTGCCGGGCGAAGACAGCGGGGCTGCCAAAGGGAGACCGGCCATGGCCGTCACCACAAACCGCAAACGCGCGATCCGCCGCGGCGGCGAGATCGTCTGTGTTCCGCTCGAGCCGCGCGACACCCAACTGCCTGGAAGCCGGCGATGCTGAGTTCCATGCGCGTTTTGGCGCTCGCCTCACAAAAGGGCGGCGCCGGCAAGACGACCCTGGCCGGCCATCTGGCGGTTGAAGCCGCGCGCACCGGCCACGGTCCCGTCGCGATGATCGACACGGATCCGCAAGGCAGCCTTTACCACTGGTGGCTGGCGCGCGATGACGAAGCGCCCGACGATGTCGTCAAGCTCACTGGCGTGCCGCGCCGCCGCGAGGATGATCAGTGGACGCTGGCCCGCGACCTCGCCGACTTGCGCGATGACGGCATACGCCTGGTCATCATCGACACACCGCCGGCCGTCACCCGGCGTATCCGCAACGTCGTGTCGCTCGCCGATCTCGTCGTGCTGCCGGTCCGGCCCAGCCCGCACGATCTGCGCGCTGTCGGCGCGACCGTCGACATTGTCGAGGCGCAGGGCAAACCGCTGATGTTCGTGTTGAACGGCGGCACGCCACGCGCGCGCATCAATCAGGACGCCGCGATCGCGCTTACCCAGCACGGCCCCGTGGCGCCGGTCATCCTGCACAGCCGCGTGCATTATGCGTCGGCCATGATCGACGGGCGCACGGTGATGGAGACCGCGCCCAAGTCGAGCTCGGCCAAGGAAGTCATCGAACTGTGGCCGCATATCAACGAGCGCCTGCGCCGGCCCTTGGTCGTCGCGCTGGACAACGGTCTCGACCGGGCCGAGGGCGACACTGGCGAGACAGCCGAACCACCGCGCCAGGCCGTCAAGTTCCCCAGCCCCGTCGGCGGCAACGCGCTCAAGCCCAACCAGCCCTTCGGCCGGCGCACCGGCGACCGCGACAGCGCGAAGTCCGCTTAGATTTCTTCAGGCCCAGGCCCGCGCACAAGAAGCGCGGCGAGCAGCGCCAGAAACGATGCCGCCAGCATGATGGCGAGCAACATGAACGCGCCCGTCTCCACCGTCACCAGCGCGCCGGTGATCACCGTCAGCAGGGCGCCGACAACCGCCGTCAGCGCGCCGAACAGACCGGACGCGCTGCCCGCCAGGTGCGGACGCACCGACATCGCCCCGGCGCTGGCGCTCGGCGTCGTCAGACCGTTGCCGATACCGACGAAAATCGTCGCGCCGAACAGCAGGACGACATTCAGGTACCCTGCCATCACCAAGACGAGCCCGGCGGCAAGACCGATGCAGGCGACCAGCCGGCCGGCGATGATCATAGTCGCGAGCGCATGGCGCCTGGCCAGCCGGCCCGAGAGGAAACTGCCGAAGACGAAACCCGCCGTGATGCTGCCCATGGCCGCGCCCAACGTCGCCGTCGACATGCCGAAGACCGCGGTCGCGACCAGCGGCGTGCCGGCCAGGAAGGCATAGAACGCGCCGACCGAGAACGCCATGCATAACGCGTAACCCCAGAAGTGACGCGAACGCAGAAGATCGGGATAGGCCCGCACTTGTGCCGCGAAGCCGCCTGTGCGTGCGGCATTGGTTTCGCCCAGATCCGCCCAGCAGAGGATGAGGAGGCCAAGACCCATCAGCGTGAACGCCACGAAACTCGCACGCCAACCAAAGAACGCATCCAACAAGCCACCGGCAAGCGGGCCGATCATCGGCGCGACCGCCATCACCATGCTGATGTAGCCGATCGTGCTGGCAGCTTCGTTGGCCGGCTTCATGTCACGCACGATCGCCAGCGACACCGTCCAGCCGGCGATGATGACGCCCTGCAGAATACGGCAGACCAGAAACACACCGATATCGGTGGTCATGACGCAGGCCGCCGAGGCGATTACATAGACCGCCATCGCAGCAAGCAGCACCGGCCGGCGTCCAAAGCGGTCTGAGAGCGGCCCGATGACCAGCTGCAGCGCCGCCGTCACCGCGACGTAGCCGGCGACAGTCAGACTAATGAGCGCATAGCTTACGTCGAAATCCGCCGCCATCGCCGCGAGCGAGGGCAGGAACAAGTTCAGCGACAGGGTCGCAAGCGCGGTCAGCAGGATCAGCGTGACCAGGCGTGGCGGCGTCGCGGCGGGATGAAACATCGGAACCTCTCGGCCGGGTCGAACCGGCGGCATCGTCAAAGCTAGGGCACAAAAAAAGCCCCCGACCGGAATCGGGGGCGCACAGGGCAGCGTTATGGTTTCCGCTACCGGACCATGCGCCACGTGCCTACTACGACGATGGAGGTCGTCATCTTGAATCGTTCCCTTGGTTTTCGCGACGGCACCCTACGAACACACTGGCGCGCCGTCAACGTGGATCGGCAGCGAGGTTCACTTGGCTTTGTCGTCTTGCCAAGCGCCCGCAATGCCCAACATGTCAAAAAGAAGCTTCGTGTTTATGCCCAAAGCCTTTTGCTGATCGACCCTGTTCGGCTCGATCATGTGCTTGATCCATAAACCATCGGATACCGCGAGAAGAGTCTCGGCAATGCGATCAGTGTCGTAAGACCGTCCCACCTGCTCGCCATACGCGGCGATCTCCTCCTTGAACACATCCAACCAGGTTGCCGTCTCCTTGCTGCACATGGCCGCAAGCTTTGGGTCGTGCAGGGCACCGGCGTTGAGCGAGATCCAGACCGACAAATCTCTGGGGTCGAAGTTGGGCGGCGTGTACATCGTTTCGATCAGCCGAACGATACGCTGAAGCGGACCACCCTCGCGCGCTCGATAGAAGTTCTCCTTCCACTTCGCCAACAGCGCCTCATAGGCGGCAACCATCATCGCGTCCTTCGATGCGAAATAGTGCCGCACCATGCCGCGGGACAGACCGGCGATCTCGGTGATCGTCGAGATGCTGGTCTCGGCGATGCCGTGCCGAAAGATCGATTCCATCGTCGCATCGATCAGCATGCCCCTGGCATCTTCAAGACGCCGGTGGGATGGGCTTGGCTGCGTCTTCATCGATCCAATCTCCGCCTGATCACAGGATGTCTTGGGTACCAGCTTGACTCCGACACAATACGCTCGTATTAATATGATCGTATTACATCTGGTTGGCAAGACTTTTCGCAATGAAAACAAAGGGGTCCGTCATGCTTGAGAAGGTCGAATCGGTCAACTTCGCCGGAAACGGTTTCACCGAAGACGCGACGCAAACCCATGCGCCTCATGGCCGGTACTACACGGACCCCGAACT
Organism: Pseudomonadota bacterium; assembly: GCA_039028155.1. Classification (NCBI taxonomy): domain Bacteria; kingdom Pseudomonadati; phylum Pseudomonadota; species Pseudomonadota bacterium. The sequence goes on along the minus strand of JBCCIS010000018.1, from coordinate 52,439 downwards.
CTTCGAGGCTGAACAGCGCGCGGTCTTCCAGCACGAGTGGCAGTATGTCTGCCACCAGACGGAGCTGCCCAAATCCGGCGACTATCTGGTCGACGAGATTGGTGGTGAATCGCTCTACGTCATACGCGGCAGGGACGACCAGATCCGTGCCTTCTACAATGTCTGCCAACACCGTGGTCATGAACTCCTGACCGGACGAGGCAATGTCAAGATGGTGGTGACGTGCCCCTACCACGCCTGGTGTTACGACTTGGAGGGCAAGCTGCGCAACGCGCCGATGTGTGACGAAGTCAAAGGCTTCGATCGCACGGATGTCCGGCTTACACCAATCAACGTTGAGATCATCGGCGGCTTCGTCTTCGTCAATCTCGACCCGGACGCGACACCCTTGCGCGAGATGGCGCCGGCGTTTGAGAGCATCGTCATGGCCATGGTCGCCGAGGCGCCCGACCTGCGGTACGCGACGCACAAGGACTACGACATCAAGGCGAACTGGAAGATCGTGACCGAGAACTTTCTGGAGGCCTATCACGTCGGGCGCTGCGGAAAAGCGCACGTCGCACTGGGCCACATTATTGATACGTCGACTTACGGGTTCAACATCAACGGACGAACGATCGAGTACACCGCGCGCGGCGGCAAAGCCGAGGTCATCCCCTATGACGTGAACGAGACGGACGCGTTCACCAACACACGCGGCGCACCGTTCCACCAGGTTTTCTTGTGGCCCAACATGACCTTCTCGGTCTTCCCGGGAACGAACATGCTGTTCATCTTCAACATGAAGCCGGCGGGACCGGACCGCGTCGCAGAGAGGATCACATACTTCACCCTTGACGGAACGATGTCCGAACCCACTGAGACGGCCGAGGCCTATATCAGCAATCAGCTCAACACCGAGGATGTCGACCTCGTCGAGGCGGTGCAGCGTGGCGTCAGCTCACGCGGCTACAAACCCGGCAGGCTTATGGTCGACCCGGAACAAAAGGAAGGCTGGGGCGAACACTTCATTCACCACTTCAACACGCTTAACCTGGAAGCCTTGAATCGGGCCGGCGAGGCCGGCTGAGAGAACCGGCGACAACCCCGTCAATCCTGCGCGTTCCACGGCAAGGTGCGTTCGACCCACATCATGACGGCGAACGACACCGTGGCCAAAACTGCGAAGCCCGCGACCAGCGGCAGCACAGTGCCGTCATAGAGTTGGCCAATCAGCGTGCCCAGCGCCAGCGAGATCAGCAAGGTGACCGAGCCGATCACTGATGACGCCGATCCCGCGATATGACCCAAGGGCTCCATGGCGAGCGCGTTGAAGTTGCCGAAGACGAAACCGACGAAGAAGAACGTCACGACGATATAGACCATCGTCGCCCATAGGGACGGATGGTTACCGGCCAGTACGACGACCACCAGAAAGACGATCGACAGCAGACTTGCCGCCGCCAGCGCGACGCCGGTTAATGGACGCATGCCGAACCGCATGACCAGCCGCGCGTTGGTGATCGACGCGAAACCCAATGCACCCGCCGACACGGCGAAATAGAGCGGGAAGGCCTCGCCGACGCCGAACGTGACCTGAAAGATCTGCTGCGCGCTCACCAGGTAGCCGATAAAGGCGCCAAAGATCAGGCCGGCGGTCACTGTATAGCCCAGCGCCGTGCGGTTGGTCAGCGTTTCTCGAAACGCCCGGGCGATGCGTCCGGCCGACAGCTTGCTACGCTTCTCCGGCGCCAGGGTTTCCGGCTGACGCACCCAGAACCAGACGAACGCGATCGCCGCCAGGACCAGGAACATGACAAAGATACCACGCCAATGGGTCACCATCATGATGCCCTGGCCGACAATGGGCGCGAACACCGGAATCAGGATGAAGACGGTCATGACGAGCGACATCAACTGCGCCATCTCGCGCCCGCCGAAACGGTCGCGCACCAGAGCGAGCGTCACGATGCGCGGTCCCGCCGCGCCGATACCCTGCAACAGGCGCCCGGCTAACATGACCCAGAACGACGTCGCCACGATCGACATGACGCAGCCGATCATGAAGATGATAAAGCCGGCATAGATCACCGGCTTGCGGCCGAAGCTGTCGGACAAGGGTCCGAAAACGATCTGGCTGAACGCCAGGCCCAGGAACAGGAAGGTGACGACGAGCTGCTGGCGGTTGCCGCCCGCCACACCCATGTCCTCGCCGATCTGGCCCAACGCCGGCAGCATGGCGTCAATCGCCATCGCGACGATCGAGATCATCAGCGCGATCAAGACGATGAACTCGCCCCGCCCCGGCTGCTTCGGCACGGACTCGCCGCTTCGTGTTGTGTCGTTGCTGTCTCTCATGGCGCGGCGACCATGACCCGATGGCCGCGCGAAGGCTAGAAGAAAGGCGGCAGCGGGGCCGGCGCCCCTGCTCGCCCTCTCCCCTTGAGGGAGAGGCCCGGGGTGACGGGATCGCGCGCGTTAGCGCGCCAGGACAACCAGCGCGCTCACTTCCAGCAACGCACCTATCACCCTACTTCTCCTGCTTGGCGTCCTTGCCGCTCTTGTAGCCGGCGCCGACACCGCCGACGCGGTCCAGGTCATGTTCGGCGAGCACGTAGCCCTGCTCGATCGAGAGCGCGAACCAGTTGGCGGCGTCATTGAAGTCGGCGGGCACGCCGTCGCCCCACTCGTACATGTAGCCCAGGTTCAGCGATGCATAGGGGTTGCCCTGTTCGGATGCCAGCAGGTACCAGCGTCGCGCCTCGTCAAAGTCCCGCACCACACCGTCACCATCGTGGTACATCTGGCCGACCAAGTTCTGGGCGTGCAGATCGTCTTGCTGCGCCTTCGCCAGGAGCCGATCAAAATAGGGCTGGGCTTGCGTGTCGTCAGGTTTGACACCGAAGCCGTACTTGTACATGAGCCCCATCTGATAGAGCGAATAGACCTCGTCCTGCTCGGCGCCCAGACGCGACCACTTGAGCGCCTGGCCGAAGTTCTCCTTCACGCCGAACGACCACAGATACATGGTGCCAAGCCAACCTTGCGCCGTGGCGTTGCCCTCTTCGGCAAGCGGGCGAAAGATCGAAAGCGCCGTTTCGTTGTCGCCCCGGTTAAAGGCCGCCTCGCCCTCGGCAAGCAGCGCCTCGTCGGCAGCCGCGTGGCCAACCGGCATCAAAGCCAGTATGAGCGCAAATGCAGCAATCCAACGCATAACTAGGCCTCCTGTTCGGCATGCTGGAGCCATATGATCCCATTTCGTCGAAATAGAAAACCGATCAATCGGCTAGTGCGGACCCGGCCTTGATGGGATCACTTGGCGGTTCCGTCAAGGCAGGCGAAACCGCTCTTGCCGGCCGGACACAGCACGGACGCGGCGTTGTTGTAGCCGGCAAATGGATTTTTGGCCCCTCGATCGCTAGTCTGGGGAGGTCTAGGAGGTCGCCTATGGAACGGCATCTTGCCGCCATCCTTGCCGCTGATGTCGCCGGCTACTCGCGTCTTGTCGGGGCTGATGAGGAAGCGGCCATAAAACGTTTGGCCAAGCTGCGCGGCATTCTCGCCGACCGCGTCGCCGAGGCCGGCGGCCGGATCTTCGGCGAAGCCGGCGACGGTTTCGTGGCCGAGTTTGCCAGTCCCGTCAAAGCCGTGCGATGCGCGGTCGAGACGCAGCGGGACCTGGTGCTCGAGAACCGCGAGCTGGAGGCCGACAGCAAGATGATGCTCAGGATCGGCGTCCATCTGGCCGATGTGATCGTCGAAAATGGAACGCTTCTTGGCGACGGTGTGAATATCGCATCACGCATCGAAGCCGGTTGTGCCCCCGGCGAGGTTCATATCAGCGCGCCAATCTATGATCAGGTGGCGAAATCGGCCGGCTTCGGCTTCACATGCCTGGGTCCAAAGGCATTCAAGAACATCGAGGGTCCGACCACGGTCTATGCCGTCGCCGGCGACATCGAAGTCAACCGCCTGCAGAACAGCCAGCGCCAGGAAGGCCTGGCGCCGCCGCTGCCCGACAAACCGTCGATCGTGGTGCTGCCGTTCACGAACATGAGCGACGACGCCGAACAGGCGTACTTCTCCGACGGCTTCACCGAAGACGTCATCACCGAACTCTCACGCTTCAAGTCCATCTTCGTCATCTCTAGGCACGCAAGCTTTGCCTACAAGGACGAGGCGGTCGACCTGACCCAGGTCGGACGGGAACTGGGGGTGCGTTATGTGCTTGAGGGCAGCGTTCGGCGGCTGGGCCCGCGTGTGCGCATCACAGCCCAGTTGATCGAGGCCCAGACCAACAACCACGTCTGGGCGGAACGTTATGATGCCAAGGGCGAGGAGTTGTTCGATGTCCAGGACGAACTGATTGGCAAGATCGTCGCGACGATCGCCAATCGTGTGCAGTCCTCCAGCATGGATGCCGCCAAGCGGCAGCCGCCCGACAACATTGAAGCCTATGACTGCCTGTTGCGCGGTTTGTCCTTTCACCATGTCGGCGGCTTGTCGCGGGAGAACGCCGAACAGGCGGTGACATGGATCGAGAAGGCGATCGAACTGTCGCCCAACTTCGCGCGCGCTCACGCGTGGCGGGCCTGTGCGGGCTCGTGGAACTGGCTGATGGACGATCGGGGCGAATGGTACAAGCGCAGCGTCGACGAATCGAACCGCGCCCTGGACCTCGATCCCAATGAATCGGAGGCCCATCGCATCGTCGGCGCCATTGCTCTTTATGAAGGCGACTTTCGCCGGTCCGAGGTTCATCACGAAAAGGCGATAGAGCTCAATCCGAACGACGCCTACGTCAAGGCGCGTTCAGCGGTTCACTACATCGCCGTCGGCAACTTCGATCGTGCCTTGGAACTCGTTCATCAGGCGATGCGACAGGACCCGTTCCTGCCTGATTGGTGCCGGGAGGAAGAGTTCGTCGCCCTTTATCTGAACGGCCAGCACGAAGAAGCGCGCGACGCCTTCAATGGGCTTGGTCGCCCGAGCCTGCGCGCGCTCGCCTATCGGGTCGGCAATCAGGCGTGTCTAGAGGACCCCGGCGAGCGGCAGGACGCCGTCGCCGCTCTCTTGCGCGTCGACCCGGACTTTCGCGCGTCCGCTTTCGTGAAGAGCGAACCTAAGTTTGCCGATCGCGTCATCACCGATCGTATCCTGCGCGACCTGACCTCGGCCGGACTGCCGGCCTGACAATAGAGGCCCGCTAAGAAGTCCGATGACTCACGAACAAAGTGGACGTACCTCGCCCGCCGCCTCGGCGACCGCGCGGTATTCGTTGACGAAGTCGTCGCTTAGGAAAAACGCGGTCAGCCCATTGGGCAGCACCTCGATGATGTTGCCGCCCCAGCCTGACATGTGCGGCACCGTCACCCGGCACGGGCCCTGGCGCACCCAGAAGTACCAAAGCGACATGTGATAGGTCTCGTCGAACCCCGGCACGTCCAACCCGCGTATCGGCGTGCGGTAGAACGCCTCGTCCAGCTTCGCTTCGCTTAACAGCTGTTGGCCGTCATGGCGGCCCTTGGTGTGCAGCAGCGACGTGATCTTGGCGATGTCGTGGACGTTGGGATAGAGGCCGGCGGCCATCATCGGAATGCCCGTCCCGCCATCCGGCTCGACCGTACGCGAGATCGGGATCGAGGGAATCCCGATCGGCTGCAACACCTCGGCCATGACGTTGTCCCACATGTTGGCTTCCGGCCCTTCCAACCTCTTCACGAGGCTGTCCATGGCGGCCGCCAGAACAAACGTATCCATGTTGCGGTAGCGAAAGATCTCGCCGGGGCCCCAGTCATAGTCAAGACCGGCAAACGCGGCGCGCAGCTTGCCGGAAGTTGATGGGGAATCCAGGAACAGTGTCGTCTTCCAGCCCGGGAAGACTTCGGCATAGTAATGCGCGCTGCCCGCGTTCGGCGATCCCTCGCCAATACCGGTCGCCATGTTCAGCGCGTCGGCAAAGGTCACGTCCTGCCAGCCGTCATGGTGCGCGGTGACCTCCAGGTAATCTCTGATCCTTAGATCGAAAACATGGTCACCGTGCTTTTCGGCAAGGTAGAGCATGGCGACCATCGCGCCCAGCGACTTGGTCACCGAGAAGACGCCATGGCGCATCTCCTCGCAATAGGGGAAGTCGCCGTAGCGCGTTTCGCACGGGCGCAGATAGATGACGCCGTCGACCACCAGCCCGCTGGCGCTGACCGGCTCGTCGCGATAGCGCCCGGCGAAGGTGCGCATCGCCGCCAGTGAGAAACCGCTTTCCAGGTCGGCGAACGGGCGCACCGGCAGACGCGCCGCGCGGTCCATCTTGAACGCCGCGAGCACGGCCGCCGCCTGCGCGACATCATGGGGATCATAAGTCGCTTCGAGCCGGCCAAATCCGTCGAAGGTGTTGTAGGGCGCGGTCTCCTGCACAATCTGGAACCGCACGTCGGAAACGCCGTCGTCATCGAAGACGAACGTCGCCAAGCCGTTATGCGCCTCGTTCCACCACGCGCCGCCGGCCAAGACGAACGGGAAGGACGCGCGCGAGCGCCCGCCGTCATCGGCCTCTGACCAAATGCGTCCTGGCGACACGATGATATCCCACGGACTGCGCGAACCCGTCCCGCCTACGATGCCCGGCTCGACGGGGATCAGATAACCGTCATGGCTGATGAACGTCAGCGCGACCGCGGGGAACCATGCATCACCCCTGTCGCCACCGTCGAAGCCCGCCATCCGCGTCTCCGGCAGATGAAGCGTGCCGGTAAACGCATGCAGCGCCGGCGCCGACGCGCCGACCGGCATGAACCAGCCGTTGTGCACGGCCTCGTCGCCCATTTGCCGGCCATGACGCAGCACCTCGGCCGTCAACACGTCGCGCACCCCGCCCGGCGCCTCGACCTCGGCCCGCGCCCCGCCGATCGCTATGGCAGTCAACACCGCGAGCCCGATACATGCCCGCACGACGGCGCGCACGCCAAAGGCGTCGCCGAACGGCATCACATGCCGCCCGCGCCGACCTTTTCTCCCCTTCCCCCTCGAAAGATAGTCGCTCATCTGTTGGCGCTCCCCGGTCTTGTTGCCGAGATACGTCACACATGTGTTCACGCGGCGCCGACGTTAGCGCATTTTCCGTCTTTACGGAAACCGTGCCGGCCCGCTTGACCGAAAAACGCGTTGGCACAGGATGGCCGTCCGCTACAGGTCTCCTTCAGATCGCACCTGGTTCAACCCACGGAGAAACGCCGGCGGTATTCGCCGGGTGCAAGACCCATGATCCGCTGGAACACCTTGCTGAAGGCCGCAGGGTCTTCGTAGCCGACCTTCCAGGCGATCTGATTGAACGGCAGCGACGACTGTTCCAACAGTTCGCGCGCCCGTCCGACACGCAGCGACTGCACATAGGCGGTGGGCTTAAGGCCGGTGGCTTTCTGAAAGCGCCGCAGGAATGTCCGCTCGCTCAATCCGGCGACCGACGACATCGACGCGATCGTCACGGCGCTCTCGCTGTTGGTCTGCAGCCAATGCTGGACCGCCAGAATTGGTTCGTCGCCATGGCCGAGACTTGGTGCGAAGGCGCTATAGAATCGCTGCTCCCTGCCGCTGGGGTCGACAAGGAAAAATCGCGCGACATCCAGCATCACCGTCGGACCGACGAAGCGGTCGACCAGACGAAGCCCCAGATCGACCCACGCCATCACGCCGCCGGCGGTGATGATGTCGCCGTCGTCCACGATCAGCTTGTCGGTCTCAAGCCGCACGCCCTTGAACCGATCGGCGAACTGCTCTGCCAGGGCCCAGTGCGTCGTCGCCGCGCGTCCGTTGAGCAACCCCGCCTCGCCCAGCAGGAACGCGCCGGCGCAGATCGAACAGATCACCGCGCCACCGCCGTGCTGCCGTTGGATCCAGGCCAGGACGGGCGGCGCGAATGCCTCCGGCCCCTGCTCGCCAAGACATGGCGGAGCGATCAACGCGCCCAGTTGCTGGTGACCGCCCTCACCGGGACCATCGGTCATGACGACATCGCCGCCATCGCCCGACACCGCCCAGTGGCTGACGGAAAAGGCCGGTCCCGACGATGCCCCGCTCTCTTCCGCGATGCCGTTCGCGACGGCGAACAGATCGCTCAGGCCGTGCACCGCACAGGCCTGCGATCCCGGATAGGCCAGCACGCCAATCGCCGTCGCGGCGCCGCTCTCTTCCGTCATCCTGTCAGTTTCACCGTGTTTTATGTCATTTGTGCCAATTCCGACCCTGCGCCCTCATGACTACGTTGTCCAGCCCAGGAACACCCACGACACGCAACCGCCGGAGGACACCGCCATGACCAAGACCGCGCTCGTGATCATCGACCTGCAGAACGACTATTACCCCGACGGCAAGTGGACCCTTGACGGCATCGAGGCCGCGTCGGCCAATGCCTCCAAGATGGTCGAGAAGTTTCGCCAGTCCGATGACCTGATCGTTCACGTCCACCACAACTTTGTCGAAGACGACGCGCCGTTCTTTGTCGCGGGATCGCCGGGCGCGGAGATCCATCGCGACGTCGCGCCCAAGGATGGCGAGCCGCAGGTCCTCAAACACCAGGTCAACGCCTTCCACGAGACCGACCTGCAGGACGTGCTCGGCAATAACGGCGTCGAGAACCTCGTCATCTGCGGCGCCATGAGCCACATGTGCGTCGACGCCGCGACCCGCGCGGCAAGCGATCTCGGCTACACCTGCACCGTCATCCACGACGCCTGCGCGTCCCGCGACCTGGAGTTCGAGGGCGAGACCATCCCCGCCCGCCAAGCCCACGCCGCCTATATGAGCGCGCTCGGCTTCGCCTATGCGACGCTGAAGTCGACCGACGAATACCTCAGCGGCGACGGGGACTGACCTGCCGCTCGCTGATCTGAGGCGCGCGGCCGACGCGCATCAGCGGCCGTGCGCCACGGTCCGCGCGTCGTTATCGGAGTACATGCCGGGCTCATACCACCAGGAACACTGGGCGACGCTCAGCACGATCAGCAGAAGAATGTACGCGAGCGCATAGGAACTCATCGAGACCGCCGTGGAGATGGGCCTGGTGCGCCACGAATCGTCCTGGGTAAACGCGCCATACAGATCGACGACATTACCGAAGGTGGTGTTGTCCATGCCTTTGTTGTTGTTGTCGTTGGGATCGAGGTCTTCGAGTTTAAGCGCCTCTTTCTTCGGATCCTGGTAGGCGCGCGGCGCCGCGGAGTTAGCCACTTGCCGCAGCTTGGCGGCCTCCTCATGTCGTTTTCTCGCTCTGTCGTTACCATCCATGACGGACTCTCACGTCAGCGATAGCGTCTCCATTCTGGCAGAACGCGCGTGAACCGCGAAAATGGCGACCTCGTTTCCCCGCGCAGACAGGAAGTCGAAGCGCTCGACGATACCGCGGGTCACGGCACTTCATCCAGTCGCTGCAGTCTACCTGTGTAGATGACGTCGTCGCCCTGCCGCTCCTCGGTCCAACTGTAGATCAGCTCGTCGCCGTCAACGGTCAGCTGGAGATAACCGTCTGTACAACGAAACCGCCCACGCGTAATGATCTCGCTGTATTCATGGATCGCACCATCGACGGATATCAGGGTGAGCCGGGCGTCACAGTCGTACTCGGGATAGGAACTCGTTCCCTCGTCGGTACTCTCGATGACCAGCGTGGCGTTATAGGGATCTAGACCCCTTTCAATGATGATGCCCTGCCAGGTACCGACGATTGGCTCGGTTGCCAAAACGGGCGTCGACAAAGATAGCGCGCCGGCAACTACGGCTATGAGGCACGCGGCGAACGCAATGCATGTCGCACGCGTCACGGCGCCTGCAGGTGCTGCGCCAAGAACGCCTCCACGCGGCGATAGGCATCTGCCGTCGCTTCCGGGTCATAGGACATTTTATGTCCGCGATAGACAACATCCTCACCCTCCCAATCGAACGCATGGGTCGCGCCGGGGTAGACGACGAGCTCGAAGCTTTGCGTTGCATCGGGAAGTTCCATCGTCTCGCAGTTCCAAGCCCGCGTCAGGTTGTCCGCATCGCCGGTCAGGATCAGGAGTGGCGCATCCAGACCGCGGGTCAAATCACACAAGGGATAGAACGCGACGGCCGCGTTGAATGGTGTCGTCGTGCGCGGCTCATACCTCGATATGTTGCTGATGGCCTTCATGACGCTGTTGCCGCCGTGGGACCAGCCGACAACGGCGATCCTGTCGCCGTCGACATAGGGCAAGCTCGCCAGAAACTCTCGTCCCGCGTGGGCGTCGCGCGCCCGCGTGGCGTAGCTTGCACGGTCTATGTCCGGTGACGGCGCACACAAATGATCGATGCCGCGCGGCCCAAAGCTGTCGATGCGCAGCGTGACATAGCCCCACGACGCTATCCGGGTGTAATTAGCCCACGTCCCCTCCTGGTCAGTTCCACCGCAGCTATGCAGCAGCACGACCGCCGGAAACGGTCCCTCTCCTTGAGGCACGGTGAGCTTGGCCTCCAGCATCGTGGTCTCGCCGGAGAACTCGGTCACGGGGAACGTGACGATCTCGCTTTCGGCGCGACCGGTCGTCGCCAGCAGACATCCAAGAAGAGTGGTGACAAGTGCGCGGATCATGGCGCTTGCACGTGCAACGCCAGGAAGTCGAACATGCGGCGGTAGGCGTCTTCCGTCACCTCGGCGTCGTAGATCATCCTGTGACCATAGAACTCTCCGGGAGAGTCCACCCAATCGAAGGCATGGGTGGCCCCGGGGTAGACGATGATCTCGTAGACCTCGCTGTCACCGGCTAGCGACAAGGACTCACATCGCGCGAGCGGTGTCGACGTATCGGCACTGCCGATCAAGATAAGCAGCGGAGCATCGGTGCCGGTTAGTCTCGTTGGACAGAGTGGGTAAAACGCGACGGCCGCCTTGAAGGGGGCCTGTCGATCCGGCTGGTTCAAGACATCATTGCTGATGGCCCTCAAGATGCTCATCGCGCCATGGGACCATCCGACAACACCAATCTGTTCATCATTGACATAGGACAAACGCGCCAGAAACGCCTTTCCAGCATGGGAATCGAGGGCGCGTATCGAAGGAGGCGCGACATACGCGTTCGTGCTGTCGCATGCGTGCGCGAGACCACGCGGACCGAAACTGTCGATGACCAACGTGACATAACCCATCGGCTCAAAGATCTGTTCGTCCAAAGTGCTCACAAAGTTTGGACCGTTGCATCCGTGCAGCAGCGCGACCGCCGGGAATGGGCCGTCGCCTTCGGGCCTGTTGAGCTTCGCCCGCAGCATGGTCGTTTCGCCCGAGAACTCGGTCACCGGGAACGTGACGATCTCACTTTCGGCGTGTGCGGTTGTCGTCAGCAGGCAGCCAAGAAGTATGACGCACACTGCGCGGATCATGGCGACACCTCACAGAACGACCGCAAGTTATCCGCCAACGCCGCCATGTTCTCTGCTTCATACATGCCGGGTGTCCCAGGCGTCGCATCCGCCAGACGGATCGCCGTGGTACCGTTGGGCATGAGCGCGACAATGTTGCCGTTACCCATCATCTTTGGGATCCGGACCCAACAACCATCCGCTGAGGTAAAAGGCATGAACCAGAAAGAGAAGTCATAACCGTACTGCCCATCGCGCGTGCGCCAGTTGATGGGCAACCCTCTCTTTAGGTCGCCTTCGAGGAGCCGATCGATTTCATCGGCATAAAGCACCTGACGCCCGTCGACGGCACCGCGGTCGTGAATCAGCATGGCGATTTTTGCCAGATCCTCACCTGTTGGAAGCAGGCCGGAGTGAAGCAGTGGCAAGCCCGGTTCGCCGTCGGACTCGCGTGTGTGGGCCATCGGGAGATGATGCACGCCGATCGGCAACAGCACCTCATTGGATACCCGCTCCCACAGGTGTGCGTCCGGCCCTTCCTCCTGCTTCAGATAAGCGTCCATGGCGGCAGTCAGCACAAAGGTCTGTGCGGTGCTGTATCGGGCGATCTCGCCTGGTCCCCAGCTGTAGTTACCGGCCAGGAACGCGGCATCCAGCCGCCCTTGCGCGTCCGCGGCGTCATGAAACTGCGCGTAGTAGAGCGCTTCCAAGTCGTCTTCGAAGTCATAACGGCGAGAGCCCTCCAGCCCGGCAAGGCTGCCAATGCCGGTCGCCATGTCGATCGCGTCCAGAAACGTCACATCCTGCCAGCCGTCGTGATGTGTCACGACATCGACATAATCGACGATCTTCAGATCCAGGACATGCGGGCCGTACTTCTCTGCAAGCCACAAGAGGCTTAGGGCCGCGCCGGCCGAGACCGACACGTTGTACACGCTGTGCCGCATCGCATCACAATACGGATAGTCCCCAAACCGCGTGTAACAGGGTGTGCGATAGAACGTCCCATCGCTGACCAGCCCGGTCAGCGTCAAATGCTTGAGGTTGTGCGTCATGCCGTCGATCGCGCCAGAAGAGGCATCCAGGGATGCAAGGGGTGCGGTCGGCAGTCGCCGTGCAAGTTCGTCGGCGAACGCTGCCTCAAATTCCTGTCTTTGCGCAACCGGCCCCGGTTGATAAGCCAGCGGCACGCGCGCCCACGTGTAGAAGCGCCACCACTCAGCGGATTCCTGAACGATTTGAAACTGAAGGTCGGACGTCTCGGTTTCGTTATAGAGAAACGTCGCAATCCCATTGTGCGTATCATTCCATTTTTGCCCGACCAGAACGAACGGAAACGACGCGCGTGACCACCCGTCGTCACCGGGTTCTGTCCAGACCCTGCCCGGTGAAAGAACAACATCCCAGTCGGGAGACTGCGTGCGAATGACATCCCGCTCAACGGGCACCAGATGACCTTGCACGGTCATGAACGATGCCGCAAACTCGGGGAACTCTTCCGCCGGAATCAGATGGCCGCTTTCGTTGAGCATCAGCCCATACATGTCGGCTGTCTGCCCTGTGTCTTCCAAGAACTCCGTCGCCGAGAACACGAGCACACCGGACAGCTCGTGAAGCGCCGGTTCATGCAACCCGACCGGCATGAAGTAGTCGTTGTGGATTGGCCCATCCTCGTTTGGTGTGTCCGCCATCAACTCCTCATGGGTCAGGCGGTCGCGCACATCGCCGGGCGGCGCAACGTCGGCGAGACTCACCATGGGCGTTACCGTGAACAGCAGTACAATGACAAAGGCAGGCAGAGACTTCATGGCTGCCTCGGTGGGCAGCAGCCCAGTGGCGCTGACGTGGTGTCAAAGCTGTGTGGCAGGAACCCTACAACCACGTCACCCTCGCATGATCCACCAGCATCGTGAGTGACAAGGTGGGCACCGTCCTGGCACGCGTCCCAATTGGCCCGTCCTCGCAAAACCCATCACTCCTGTCAGCCTGGAATGGGAAAGGTCATCGCGCCCTGCTCGGTCTGAACGGCATAGCCGAATCCAGCTTGTTCCCATCCTGAATGCGCACCGCCATGCCGGCCATCAATGGCCATGGCAACGATGCCGCCCCGGAACGTGTAGCCCTTGTCGGTAATGCGCTTGATGGCCGCTGCCGCCGCATCGCCTGGCGGCATGCCGCTTCGCATAAGTTCAACCGTGTGATAGGTCGGCAAAAATCGCATCATCACATCACCATTCCCGGTCGCAACGGCAGCGCCAACGTCCTGATCGGCAAAAGCGCCTGCGCCCACAATGGGTGAGTCGCCGACACGACCCGGTATCTTGAACTCACGGCCGTTGGTGGAACACCCAACGCAGAGATTGCCATCGGCATCGAGAGCGATAGACCCGACCGTGTCATGCCCGGCCAGATCGTCCTTTTGATATGGCTCAGGCCCGAAGGCATCGGAGGACTCATTGGTCGCCGCCCATTCTTCCCAAACAGCTTGGGAACCCGGCGTCGAGAGGGAGGTCTCGTGAAAGCCCATCCGCACGGCAAAGCGCGTCGCATCATCGCCGACAATCAACGAGTGTTGCGTCTCCTCCATGACCGTTCGCGCGACAGAGATGGCGCGCTTGACCCGCTTCAAGCACCCGACCGCACCGACGTCGTGTGTCGGTCCCCATAGAATCATCGCGTCCAACGTCGTTTCGCCCACCTCATTGGGAACACCGCCATAGCCCACCCAATACGCATCGGGTCGCAATTCCACATGATTGATGGCGGCCTCGACGGCATTGGCCGCTGAGCCTCCTGCCTGCAACACGGGGAAACCTACGGCGTTTGCGTCACGGCCGAATTGCCAAATCGTCAAGATGATGGGTTCTCCGGCGGCCAGCGGTGTTGTCGCCATCTCCTGCGCGCCCGCGGTCGCCGCAGCCGACATCACAACCGAACCTGCTGCCGCCCCCAAGACGTTCCGCCTGGTTACGCCGTTCCTGGAAGATGTCACCGAAATGTCTCCTTCAATAGGTAACAGTTGTCGTGAGCTAGGTGACGGAGGAAAACACCCTTCGGTCGTTTTGGCTTGGCCTCCGCGAGGATGCCTGATGATCGTCGCCTACTCACAGAACGACCGCACGTTGTCCGCCAACGCCGCCATGTTTTCGCCGCTCCACATGGCATCGGAATCGTCGTCGGCATCTGCCAGCCGGATGCCGGTCATACCGTTAGGCATCAGGGTCACGATGTTGCCGCCAATGCCAATCATCTCAGGGATCGCAACGCCGCACGACGCCTGGCCTCGATAGGGCATGTACCAGAAGGAAAAGTCATAGCGGTAGGTGCCATAGGCGGTTCTCCATGGGATCGTCAGGTCGCTGCCGGAGCCGTCCAGCAACACGTCGATTTCATCGGCATAGAGAAGCTGTCGGCCATTGTGCGCGCCGCGATCCTGATAGAGCTGGGCGATTTTGGCGAGGTCGTCGAGGGTCGGGAAGAAACCCCAGCCCATGATCGGAATGCCGCGGGAGCGGTCCGCTTCGCGCGTATGCATCATGGGTGCCACCGCGACACCTATCGGCCGCAGCACCTCTTCGCTCACCATTTCCCACAAGTGGGCATCCGGGCCTTCCCTGTCCTTGAGATAGGCATCCATGGCGACGGCGAGCGTAAAGGTGTGCAGGTCGTTGTAGCGGACGACCTCACCGGGTCCCCATTCGTAACGGCCGTCCTCGAAGGCGACATCGAGTTTGGTCTCAACACCAAGCGCGTTGGCGAAACGATAGATGAAGCGTTCCCCGTCGGCATAGATATCATCGATAGCCGATGTCTGGTTGGGCGCCATTTCGCCGATGCCGGTCGCCATGTCGATGGCGTCGCGGAACGTCACATTGTTCCAGCCGTCGTGATCGGCGGTAACGTCGACATTGTCGGCGATCTTCGCGTCGAACACCTCCGGTCCGTAGCGCTCGGCCAGCCACAAGAGACTCAGCGCGGCGCCCGCCGACATCGTCACCGCATAGACGCCATGACGCATGTCGTCGCAATAGGGATAGTCGCCGTAACGGGTGTAACAAGGCGTGCGGTAAAGCACGCCGTCATCCAGCAGTCCGGTGACCGTGATATGCCCCAGGCCACGCTCCATGCCGTCGATTAGGTGGCTGTCCGCGCTAAGCGTATCGAGAGGCGCGGTTGGTATACGCTGCGCCAACATATCGTTGAATGTCGCGACAAGGTCGGCCTTCCCATCGACGGGACCAGGCTGATAGAGCAATTGCAACTGCGACCACGCATCGAAGCGCGACCAGGACGCTGCTTCCTGAACGATCTGGAACGTTGCATCCGACACGTCGGTATCGTTGTAGAGAAAGGTGGCGAGACCGTTGTGGCTGTCGTTCCACGTCCTTCCCGTCAGAACGAACGGGAATGAGGCACGCGACCAGCCGTTGTCGCCGGGCTCCGACCAGACCCGTCCCGGCGACAGGATTAGATCCCAGCCGCCGGAAAGCGGCTGCACGATGTCGTGCTCAACAGGCACCAGGTATCCATCTGTCGTGACGAAGGACACCTGGAAACTTGGAAAGCGCCCTTGTCCGACGAAGAAGGGTGCGCCAATGAAACCAAGCACGCCTTCAAACGCATGGTGCGCCGGGTCCGCGTGACCGATGGGCATGAAGTAATCGTTGTGGACAGGACCGTCCCGGTTCGGTGCGCCCGTCATCAACTCGTCGAAGGTCAAGCGGTCGCGGGTGTCGCCAGGGGGTGCGACATCGGCCCGGACAAGGGGTGGTGCGGCCGCGATCAGGACTGCCGTCAGAACGGCAATTGCCAGACGTCTTGATGCACGCGGTGTCATCGCTCCTACCCCTCTGTGTTGTTGTCGAACGTACTCCGTAACCGTTGTGTCTGTCTGATCGCGGGCGTTGCGCACGCCGGTGGATAATCTAGCCGAAGTAATGCACGAACCGCATCGGCGACATCACCGTCAACAAACTGCATACATTGTCATTGTATGTATGCAAACGGTGACGAGTCAACGCAAACCGGCGCGCAAATGCGCATTTGAACCCTGCGAGAACCAATAAACGCCTTGGCTTCCTAAACTTGCGCCTCTTTCGCCGGCACGCCATAGGCGGCCTTCAGGTCCACCAGAGGTTCCTCGGCATGCGCCCAGAAATCCCAGTCCGGCGCGAACACATCGGTCGTCAGTTGCTGGCCGCGCGACCAGGCCTCCCAGAAGTGGACGGGGTCGAGCGCGCCTTTATGGGCGCCCGCGTGCTCGATCAGCTCGATACCCAGGTGCCAGCTGAACAGCACCGGCAGGATGTGGCCGGCGACCGGCTGGTCGGGATGCATGCCGGCGGTGAAGGTCGAGACCAGGATCTCGCCGGCATAGGTGGTGGCATAGCCGCTCAACAGGTGCGTGGTGTCGTGTGGCACGGCGAAGATCGCGTTCAGCGCGTTCTGCTCGCCGGGAAACGCGAACTTGTGGTGGGTGTAGTGATCCCAGAAGCTGTGCCCCAGCGAACCCTCCGGCAGGTGCTCGAGATCGTGGAACCGTTTCGCGAGCGCCGGGTCGTTGTTGGCGTCCTGATAGGGCAGAAGCCACGGCATGACGTCGCCGTCCGCCCACATCCTGTGCGTGATCGACAGCATGTTGTGACGCACCATGTCCATGCCCGCCCAACGCAGATGGCCGAGCACAGCCTCGTTCATCTCCTTCAGGTAAGGCGCATCGAACCCGAGCGCGTCGGCATAGTCTTCGACCAGCGCGATCTTCTTCTTGTCGACCACGCCGTCGACAAACGCCATGACGGCGAGGAAGCCGATTGTACGGCCGCGCAGGTCATCGCCCGTGAGCGCGCCCGCCAGTTCGCCGGGCGTGACCGCGCCGGCCACATCAAGCGGTTTCTTCAGGTCGAAGAAGAAGTGACCCGCCGCCGCGATCGCCGCGCGGTCGTCGTCACTCGGCGCGCCGCTATCGCCGGCGGACGCGACCGTCTTCATCGCGCCCAGAACCGCCGCCATCGCCTGTGGCGAGGCATCGACCTTCATCGCGTCTCCCCTCCCTCTCGATGCCTATTCGGCAAGCGCGGCCTCGGCGCTCCACGTCGCGCCGTCGATCGCTTCGAACCGTATGTCGTAGGTGCCGGCCTGCAACGCAAGTCCGCTCGCGGGCGCGGGCAACGTGATCGTCGCGCGCGCGCCGGTCGATCCGCTGAAGCCGACGACCTCGGTCTTGAAGTGCGCCGCCCAGACATAGGGATAGACGTTGTCGATCGCGCTTTCCGGCAGCGCCGCCAGCGCCGCGCCGTCCCAGGTCGCCAGCATCGCGCCGCTTTGATCCGTCAACGTCACCGCGACGACATAGGCGGCACCGGTATCCGGCCCGGCATCGACATAGGCGTCGAAGGTCACGCTGCCGTTGTCGGCGAGCGCCGCATCACTCAGCGCAATGTGGTGGCGGTGAAAACTCACCCGCGGATCCAGCGGCGAGACGACCGCGCCGAACAGGATGTGATAGGTGCCGACGGTGAAGATGGCGCACACCAGCGCCAGCGCGATGCCGGCGCGCCGCGTCGCCACCGGCGTCAACGCGCCACTTGTCAGCCACACCAGCCACAGCCGCCGGCCCTTGTCGACCGCGCGCGCAAAAAACAGGTGATCGAGCGACAGGCGCCCGCCACCAGCAATCACGATCGCGCCGCTCATGGCAACGCCAGAGACCGCCATCGTCCACTCGTCCAGACAGGTCGACCCCATCCAGCCGAAGATCATCATCAACGCGATGTTGAGGACGACACTGACCAGCGCCAGGCCGCGTGTCAGGAGCCCGAAGATCAGGCCCACCCCGACGATCAACTCGGCGAACGTCCAGAACCAAACGGAGAGGTCGATCAGCGCGGGGTTGGCGAGCGTCCACTCCAACGGCTCCTGGATCCAAAGCGCGCCGGGCAGCGCGTGCACCATCTTGTTGGCGACAAAACCGGCGGACTCGAAATCCAGTTTGACCGCGAAATCGACGCCGTGGATCTCATGAAAGTCATAGAACAGCCGCCGGCTCGCCCCGCCCCAGAAGATGAACCCCTGGACCAGGCGCACGCCCAAGACCGTCAACGCGATCAGCGGAAACGCGCTCAACCAGATCAGCCGCGACCGGTCGCCTTCGTCATGGATCGCCCATTGCTGCGTTGCCATCGCCTGATCCCCCCTCGGTGTGGCTATGCGCGGCACAGTATGCCCCAGCGCACGCGCCGGGGACACGGATAGGTGGTCACGGTTGCGCCCTACCCCGCCTTCCGCTCGTTCAGCGTCGCGGCCGTCTTCAACAGCGCTTCCATCAAACGCCGCTGCGCGGTGCGGGGGTCGCAGCCGGCGATGGCGCCGATCTTCCACCACGGCGTCCGGTTGGCGCGTGCCCAGGCGATGCGCGCGTCGTCGTCCGCCATCAGCTGCAGCCACGGGATCGCCTCGTCCATGGCGTCGATGTCGCGCGGCGAGGGCGTGATGCGGATGCGCCCGACACCCGAATAGCCGTACGCCTCCTGGGCGGCATGCACGTAGTCGGGCCAATGGCTGCGGTGTTCGTGCGGACCCTTGACCGCGGGAAGGCGGCGCAGGGTGCGCGCGGCCTCGGTCAGGCGTTCCATGATCTCGGCGGCGGTGATGTCGTCGGGATGGCTCATCCGTTCTCCACGGGGTTGTCGTCTGGACCGGTGAACACCACGTCGGCGCCCCAGCGCGCGCGCAGCTTGTCGGCAATCGCTGGATCCGGCGGCGGGCCGGTCAGCGTCAGCGGGTCGAAGCCGACGGCTTCCAGCGGCGCGATCACCTCGCGGAAGGTCTTGATGTTGCGCACGTCCTTCCTCATCAGCGCCTTCACCGCCGACCAACGTTCGGCGGGCGACAGTGGCGGCGGTGCGTCCTGCTCGACGCGGCCGTCCTGTTCGGCGAAGCCTTGGGCACGGCGCAGCCATGCCTTCAACCCGGCGCGCGGATCGGCCCAGCGCCGGCCGTTGGCGCGGCTGTGATCGCAGAACTTTTCGATCTCCAGCGCCAGGTCCGCGTTGGGTGCGGCCGCCTTCGCCCAATCGCGAAACGCCGCGTCCTCGGCGAGCGCGCCGAGCCCCGCCAAACCGTCATGCGAAAAAGGGGGCTGGCCTTCCTCTTTTGGACTCTCGGTTTGTGGGATCTGGGTGTCTGGGATCTCGGCTTCTGGCCTCTGGGTCTTAAGCGCCGTCCGATCGCCCCCACCCGCCACCGGCTTAGCCGCCTTCAGGTTCGGGTTGCCGCCCTTTCTGCCGTTGGCGCGCGCGGCGCGCAGTCGCCGGGCATCGCGGATCATGCGCCGCGAATAGACGGTGCCCTGGCGGTTGCGCGAAAAGACGCCCGCTGCCTCCAGCTCGACCATCAACTCGCCGATGCGTGCCTCGGCCATGCCGGTCAGCTTGGCGAGATGGCCCGCGTCAAGCGCGCGACCGTTGATGGTGAGGTAGCCGTAAGGTTCGGCCTCGTGCATCAAACACAGGCACTCGATCCAAAGCCCGCGCGCTTCCAGTGAGCAGATGCGCAAGGCCTGGTCGCCGCGCCAGTCGGTCGGGAAGAACTTCATCCACGGTTGCGCCGCCGTCATTTGGTCACCCCTTCCAGGTGAGCCATGTCGCGCAGATTGTCCTTGCAGTGACCGCACACCCGGTTGCCGATGCCCTCGCTGCGGAACAAGCGCCCGCATGACAGGCACTTGCGTTTCGACGTCGCGGTCAAGGCACGCCGCCGTGCCGGCCGTGGCGCCAGCTGGTTTTTCTTGAACCGTTGGATCTTGCGCGTGACCGACCCGGTGCTGCGCTTCAATTCTCTCGCGATAACCCTGACCGGCGTGCCGCGCGCCAGAAATTGCTCGAGCTGTTGAACTTCCTGATCGTCCCAGTGTCGCATGGTGCTGTGGTTCCCATGAAGTCGCCCCCCGCCAGCTGCGGTCGCAAGGGTCCCCTGCCCGGTTCGTTTTTTGGTGATGAAGAGACGGCTGCCGGCCGGTAGGGGTTGAGGAGGCAACCGGCAGCCGCCCCTATGGCGTCGCGGCTTTAACGGGGCGCGGGGCCACCCGCCCGGCACCGCGTTGCGCCCGCCGACGCCTTCGCGCCGCGCCTGCGGAAGAAACCGGCGCGCGGCACCACGAGAACCTTGGCCTTGCGGCCCGACGCGTTGACCCGCCGGGTGCCGCTGTCGACGATGCGCCCGTGGCGCATCAGCTCTGAACACCGTGGCCTCACCGTCAGGACGGAGAGACCCAGCCGCGACGCCACCTCGTCGGGCGTCAAACCGTCGGAG
Organism: Pseudomonadota bacterium; assembly: GCA_039028155.1. Lineage (NCBI taxonomy): Bacteria > Pseudomonadati > Pseudomonadota > Pseudomonadota bacterium. The sequence continues at coordinate 31,787 of JBCCIS010000018.1, read as the reverse complement.
AACCACAGGCAGTCGAACACCTGCTCCCTGATGGTCGCGATACCCGCTTCGGAACCGATCGGTGGGTTGGCCCGCTCTGTCGCGGCTTCGCTGGATTCCGTGGAGTCAGGGATGGGGTCGGGGGTGAACCCGGGGGTTAAGGCTGAGCTGGTGTGTTGCGTCATGATTCGCCATGTGATAGGAATTACCCTATTGCGTCAAGGTCAAAACCTAGTCGCAATTCCTATTCACCAGAGCGACACTGAATCATGGCCGAAACCCCACGGGAGCTGATCAAGCGGCTGGTCGAGGCACGCGACAACCTCACGCTTGCCGACCTGTCGCGCGCGCTCGGCCTGAACCACGCCTACTTCCAGCAGTATGTCTCCGGGCGTTCGCCGAAGAAGGGCCTGCCCGAGGAGATCCGGGAGGGCGCGGCCCACCTGCTGGGCATCGATCCCGACCGGCTGCGCGAGACCCAGCGACTGCCGGTCGGCCTGGCCCAGGACGATCAGGCTGCGCGAACAGTGTCGGCGGTCACACAATCAACAAGAAGTGGCCCACCCGCGGGCGCAGTCTCAATAGAGTATGGCTCTCGTGATTTCCCGATATACGGGTCTTCCCAGGCCGGCAATGAAGGGCAAGTTGTCGACTATGACCATGTCGTCGAATATCGCCACAGGCCGCCGGAGCTTATCGGCGTGAACGGCGCATGGGGCATGTATGTGGTCGGCGACAGTATGGAGCCCCGCTATTTCCACGGTGACCGTGTCCACGTGAACCCCCACAAACCCGTCCGCGCCGGCCGTTTCGTGGTCATCGTGCGCCACGACAACACCGCGCTCGTCAAGCAGTTCGTCGCCAGGAACGACAGCCTCTATAAGCTGCGCCAACTCAATCCCAAGCGCGACATCGAGGTCCCTGCCACCGAGGTCCAGGGCTGCTTCCTGATCGTCGGCGCGACCGACGCCGATTAGCCCACAGCTCTTCGTCAACAGTAGGCGTGTGCCTCTTGACAAATAGGGTAAAACCTATCTACGATCTCCCGCCAAGAAGGACGTTAAGGGAGATCGCCATGCCCGAACAGTTGAGCCAGCCCAGAACCTGGACCCTGACCTTGCTGGAGCGCGCGTTGAGGGACGCGGCCGCCAGCCCGCCGCTGTCGCTTGCCCGCATGCGTGTGCTGCGCTGGCTGGCCGAGCTGGAGCCTGACGAAGCCGATATCCTGTGGGGCCGCGCCGTCGGTCTCTCCTGGACCGCGCTGGCGGCCGAACGCGACGGCGTCAACGACCGCACCATCGCCCACCGCCTCTACCTGCCGGCGCTCGAACACCTCAAGACGGCCGCGACCCTCGACACCTTCGACCAGGTCGTCGCCGACTGCACCCAGGCGCTCGCATGCGCCGGCGCCCGCCTCGACCGGCGCCTCGACGCGCTGGAGCAAGAAATGCCTTCGCCAGGACTTGCCGCATAGAGGCTGAATCTTCGCCCAGCTCTACAACTAAAAGATGTCGGATTGAAGTGGCAATGGGATTCTCTAGACCTGATTGTGACGCATCCACGAACACAGGTAAGAGTGTGGTAATATGTTCAGCCTTCCCTGAACAAGAATGTGGTGCGGACGACGTGGAGCGGATTAATCAATACGCCTTTTACCAGCTAGCAAAACAACTCGCTGAGCTTAGCAGCTTCAAAGTAGATACTCCGCCAAACATTATCTTCTTTGAACTATGGACTGCAGAACAGGCTGTTGGGCAACTATTGGACGGGCGACCAATACCAGTTGGCGTGTCTCGAGCAGCTGTCGAGGATCTCAAGAGACAGATTGACGGGATAAAGGCCGAACACTTTTCTACCGAGAACACGGACGGCGAAAGAGAGTTTTACATTCCTGGCGAAGATGCCAAGCCAGTAGAAAAGTGGCGTTTTAGCGCGTGGCGCTCCGCTGTAGACACATTTGAGACGGTCTTCAGTGCCGAGATGGCAGAAGCCACTACTTACTACATACCTCAACGAGGAATATACGACACAGCAGCATTGATAGACCGGGCGGATGATAGTTTTCCGAGTAAGTTGCAGCAGTTCATTTCCGAGAAATCCAAAGAGGACTGGCGTGCAGCAGGCCGTTGCCTCGCACTAAATCTATGCACCGCCTCAGGCTTTCACGTCGTTCGTGCGGTGGAGGCGACACTGGAATCCTATTACCAAGCATTTACCAATCAACCCGGAGCGACGAGGGTAGGCTGGCACGACTATCTGAAGGACTTAGAGGGGCTCCCACAGGGGACATCGCCAGAACCAAATCCGAAAGTTCTCGCAGTTATTCGGCAGATGAAAGATGACTATCGAAATCCGGTTGTCCATCCCCGCGTTGTTTTGACCGAGGCAGACGCTCGAATGCTGTTCAACAACGGCGAGAGTGCATTGATTGGTATGGCACAGGGGCTCATGAAATTGGCTGGTGGATCACAGAGTGCGCTTGCTCTCATCCCGAGCAAACCACAGGGCAGTTGACCGACCACCTTCAGCGGCCCGCGCTTTCGAGTGCGGCGAAAAAGAGCACTAGTCTTCTTGACCGCACTAGCAACACACTAAGTGGAGTCCTCAGGCTCCACGACAGCCAGAACCAGATCCTTGGGTCCTGCGGAGTTGAATAGGCATCTGCCCGTGAGACTCACCTATCCGCAATAAGGTGTAACCCTTCGTAGTGCGCGACCTCAGGGCTGAGGTCGCTATCCTTTCTGTCGTTGAACTGCCGTTACCAGGTCGCCTGCCGATAACCGGAGGGCTGGTGCGGTAGCCAGGAAACACCGTGCGCAAGACGTGGTGGCCTGGGAGGAGTGACACCATGGCGATGACAGAGCTCGCCGCGGCGACGCGGCGCGAACCGGATCCTTGCGGCCTCAACGGATGGCTTTGGCTGGTCTTTGCCGCGGTCCTCGCCGGGCTCGCCTGGCACCTGTTTGTCCTCAAGGAAACCACAGCGTTGTTCACAGGCGCCGAGGCCGAGACGTTCCTGGCGACCGCCGAGCCCGCGCTCTATCAGCTCTCCATGCTGGAGATCTTCGTCAGCGGCTGCCTGATCCTCGCCAACCTCGTCCTGATCGGCATTTTCTTCACCCGGCACCGCCAGTTTCCGGCTGCCTTCATCATGGTCGCGCTGTTCTCGGTCGCCTGGGTTATCGCCGATGCCCTGCTTTACCGCTCGATCGTGCCGGCCGATCCGATGATCGACGCCCAGAACGGGCGCGAACTCGCCCGCGCCGCGCTCTGCGCCCTCGTCCTGGTGCCCTATATGCTCGTCTCCAAACGCGTGAAGGCGACGTTCGTTTTCTGACGCGCTCGGCATACGCCTCGGTCTAGGTGGTCAAGAGCCGGAGAAGGAGGTGGGCATAGCCCGTCGCATCATCAATGGCGCGGTGGCTATGCGGAACGCCGCCCATCCAATCGTCGGGGTAGGCGTGTTGATCCATCAGTTCCGGACTGATGCCCAGTTTACCCGCCGCATATGACGGCAAATCCAAACCAGCGTCCGAAAACAGGCTGGCGCCCTTCAATGGTCCACGAAACAAAGGGCGTCCACTGAAGCGCCTGAGGTACCAGTCCATCCAAGCGCCATCGAATGACAGGGGATGCGCGACAAACACCCTTTCGACTGGGAATTGCTCAATCCATGCAACCCACTGGTCCATCGCATCGCTTGCATCGATCTGGTCTTCGTTGACGTATGCATAGGCCTCGGGCTCCGTACGCCACCAAGCCATCACCTCGGGGTGTTCGCTCATTTCGGGTAGCGGCAACAGGTTTACCTCGAACCCATCAACGATACCGACCGACTCGCGACAAGCGATGCATGCAAAACTGATCATGGAGTGAACGCCAGGCGTCGGCCCGTTAGTCTCCACATCCGTCACGAAGTAAGTCGGTTGCGTCATGAGCACTCTCTTGGAGCAAGCTGTTGGCTGTCTCCTTTCAATGTCTGGCAGACTTTTGAGATGTCAATTCTCTTCACGGCGTGGACGGTGCGCTACTCTGGTTGCTAGGTTCGCCTCATAGCGCACACACCGGGGTTTCTTTATGCGGCTGGCGGTCGATACGGGCGGCACCTTCACCGATCTTGTGATCGAGGACGATGACGGGAGGCTCAGCCTCTACAAGTCTCCGACCACGCCGGACAATCCGGTCGACGGGGTGATGCATGTGCTGGCCCTGGCGGGCGACGATCGCGGCACCGGCCTCGAAGGCCTGCTCAGCGCGACGGATCTTTTCGTGCACGGCACCACGGTCGCGACCAACGCGGTGGTCACCGGACGCACCGCGCGCACCGCATTTCTGACCACCGCCGGCCACCCCGATATCCTGACCTTGCGCGAGGGCGGGCGCATCGGCCTGCCGCTGTTCGACTATTCGATCCCCTACCCCGAACCTTACGTGCCGCGCGCGCTGACCTTCGAGATCCCCGAGCGCGTAGGGCCCGACGGCGCGGTCCTGACCCCGCTCGACGACGAGGCCTGCGAGGCGATCATCGAACAGATCCGCGAGGCCGACGTCGAGGCGATCGCGGTCTGTCTTCTGTGGTCGATCGTTAATCCGATCCACGAACACCGGATCGAGACCCTGCTCGCCAAACACCTGCCGGGCCCCGCGGTCAGCCTGTCGCACCGGGTGAACCCTTCCTTGCGCGAATACCGGCGCGCCTCGGCGACCGCCATCGACGCCTCGCTGAAGCCACTCATGGCGGCTTACGCGCGCGAACTCGCCGGCCGCCTGAACGGCGCGCAGTTTGCCGGGCGCGCGCTCTTCATCACCTCCCAGGGCATGACCCGCGACCTCGCCGACGTCGCGGCGAACCCGATCCACACGGTAAAGTCCGGGCCCGCCATGGCGCCTGTATCGGGCCGCCACTACGCGACGCTCGACGGCAACGCGCCGATGGCCATCGTCGCCGATACCGGCGGCACCACCTATGACGTCGCCCTGGTGCGCGACGGTCTGATCCCGGAGACCCGCGAGACCTGGATCGGCCAGCCCTATCTCGGCCACATGACGGGCTTTCCCTCCATCGATATCCGCAGTGTCGGCGCCGGCGGCGGTTCGATCGCCTGGGTCGACGGCGGCGGCCTGCTCCACGTCGGCCCGCTGAGCGCCGGCGCCGACCCCGGCCCCGCCTGTTATGACCTCGGCGGCAAGGAAGCGACGGTGACCGACGCCGCCGTCGTGCTGGGCCTGATCGATCCCGAGTTTTTCTTAGGTGGCAGCATCACGCTCGACACCGCCCAGGCGCGCCACGCGGTCAAGCACCGCGTCGCCGGGCCGCTCGGTATGCCGGTCGACGAGGCGGCGCTCGCCATCTTCGCGCTGGTCAACGAAACCATGGCCGGCGCCATCGAGGACATCACCGTCAACCAGGGCGTCGACCCGCGCGACGCCGTCTTGATCGGCGGCGGCGGCGCGGCCGGCCTCAACAGCGTCGCCATCGCGCGCCGGCTCGGCTGCCGCTGCGTCATCTTTCCCGATACGGGTGCGGCGCTCAGCGCCACCGGCGGTCTTCTGTCGCCGCTCAGCGACGACTTCTCGACCTTCTTTCCGGCGCGCTCGTCGACCTTCGACAGGACGAGCGTCAACGCCGGCCTCAAACGTCTCACCACCCTGGCGGAGGGTTTTGCGGCGAAGGCCGGCGCCAACGCCAACCCGCAAATCGACTACAGCGTCGAAGCGCGCTACGCCCAGCAGATCTGGGAGATCAAGCTGCCGCTGCCTTCAGCGACCTTCTCGTCCGACGAAGACGTCGACGACCTGTGCCGCGCCTTCCACCGGCTGCATCGCGAGATCTTCGCGTTCGACGATCCGCTGGGCGAAATCGAATTCATCAACTGGCGCGCCACCGTCTCCTGCGACCTCAGAGAAAACCCCATCGGCCAACTCAACGACACGGCGAGCGGCCAGAGCGCCATCCACGAACGGACGGTCGTCTTTCCCGGCCCCGACGTGCTGACCGTGCCGATCCACCGCTTCGAGGGCCTGGTGGTCGATGCCATCCACGACGGTCCCGCCATCGTCGAGACACCCTACACCACCATCGTCATCGACCCCGGCACCCGCTTCCAGCGCGCCCAGTCCGGCAGCCTGGTCGTCGTGATCGATTAGGCGCGTCGAACCCGGCGCGCACGCATAAACCGCCCGTTGCCCAAAGGTTGCTCGACACGGCCTTATGTCCCATTCCACCAACCTCGGAATGCTCTTCCTCCACGCTCTGCCGCTTGACGGCTCCATGTGGTCACATCAACTGGATCTGCTTCCCGATTCATCCTACGCACCGACGCTGTACAGTTTGGGCAACACCGTCGAAGAATGGACGACCGCGGTTCTCCGTCAGCCTATGAGCGATCGGTTGATTGTCGTTGGATGCTCGGTCGGAGGATCGTGCGCCCTTGAAGTGGCAGCCGCTGCTCCCGAACGAATAGCTGCACTGGTCCTTATTGGCACCAAGGCGATGCACAACCCCGATCCAGATCTACACGCTTCAGCGCTCGATCTGATCGAGAAAGACGGCGTTGGCCGCGCTTGGGAGCTCTATTGGAGGCCCTTGTTCTCAAGCTCTGCGGACTCGACGATCATTGAGGCCGCACGGGCCTCCGCGCTTAGCCAGTCGCCCAGCGACATCGCGAGCGGTGTTACGGCTTTTCATAGTCGACCAAGCCGCGGTCGGTTTGTATCAGAGTGCATGAGCGACATAACGTTCATATCCGGCGAAGACGATGTTGCCCCCGGCCCAAAAGCAAGTGCAGAACTCGCTGCCTCTGCTAAGCGCGGCCGCCTGCATGTCATTCCCTCATGCGGACACTACGTGCCCCTTGAGCGGCCGGATGCGCTAAGAGCAATCCTGCGCAACGTAATTGAAGCGCACACATGACGTCTGCAAGCAAGGCGCAAGAGCTAACGCATAAGCCTGCTCCCAACGCGCTCAGTCCAGTTGCCTGATCGTCGTATTCGATTAGGCCTCGTAGCGGCAGAGTTCATAGACATTGGTCAAGCGAACGAAGTTGCCGTAACCTGAAGTCCGAACACCTTAATGGAGAAAGCCGAGCGCAACTGATCGAACGGGGAGATTGGCCATGTGGGCAATCCGCGCAAGCTTGGCTCTTGCGATGTTGGTGATGTTTGCTACCTCGAGCGCGGCAGAAGAGTGTGCCGAAGCGGTCCAGGGCCGGATCGCCTGGGACTATGACGGCCGAACGTCATGGGCGCCGGACAATGTTCGGCGGCTTTGTCACGGGGCCGAATCCATCGAACCCGCCATGTGTTTCCTGCGCGTCATGCATGGCGGCGTGAACCATGGCGGCGGCGTCAGGTGGATGTGGCAAAACGCTATCGATCTGTGCGAACAATCCACCGATGCGACATGGACCGTTGCCTGCTTTCAGCGGCAGATCCAGCATGGCCAATCCTGGCAGAATGCACTTCCCGCGTGTGACGAACGTGCCGTCGTGTTTGAAACGCTCGGCGGTGACGACGAAACAGGCGGCGCCGTCATCGTGCGGCGGGTCCTGCCCGACGGCAAGGTCGAGTCGCGCTTTCCCGACGGCACCATTCGCCTGGACTATGCGGGTGGATTCACCATCATAACCCCCGACGGCCAGGAACAGATCATGCTGTTCCAGGATGTCCAGGGAGCGACGCCGCCAAGCACGCCACCCGACACCGCCCATGCGGATTGGCTGTCTCAGCAAAACGAGAGCCTGTTGATCATCATCTCGACCCTGGTCGGCGATGATGAAGCTTCGGTGAACAACTACCTGGCCAACGAAAGCGCCGGGTCGTCGGCTTATGAAAAAATCGACAGGCACATCGACACGATCAACCTGCTCGTCAGTCCCTAGGCCGGGCCGCAGATGTTGAGACGAACTATCTCCACCATCGCCGCGGCGCTGATCGTCATCGGCGTCGCCGGGTCGGCACCGGCCCAAGAACCAGAGACGGAGGACAGCAGCCTTCCGTCTCTCGAAGAGCGTATGGAACGGCTGGGCCAGGTCGGTGGCCAGGGCGATACGAGCGAAGACCTCGCGCTGCCCGACCCGCCGGCGGCCGGTTTCGCGTCCCCGGAAACGGACGCTGCCTATCAAAGCGCGCTGCAGGCCTATTACGCCTATCGCGAAGCCGGTTACACGCACCGGCTCGGTGTCTTCACGTGGCAGGACATCTCGTCGAAGATCATCTTCGTTGTCGTGATCATCCTGGTTTTCGCCGGCATTTATTTCGCCGCCATTCAGTTCCACGTCGGCCTGAGACGCCAGGAAAAGACCGGCGCGAAGGAGGAGCAGGAGGCGACGGAGTTCGTCTTTTCGCTGAGCGAGTTCAAGGTCAAGTCGCCCGTGCTGGGCGTCATCGTGCTGACCATCTCGCTGGCGTTCTTCTATCTCTATCTCGTCTACGTCTACCCGATCGTGAACGTCTTCTGACGACATAGCCCCTCATGAACGAAAGTCAGATCATGGCGGCGGCGTGTTGTGATCCTGTTTCCCTTATTTATGTCAATGACTTGCAGGTTGCTGCCAGCAAGGTGGCAGCAGGGTGCTGTTATCCCGGCGCTCCCCACCACACCAGACAGAGGAAGCAGCCATGGTGACGCTTTATCACAATCCCTATTCCCAGCATTGCCGCCGCGTGGTCGCGCTGATGGAAGAAGCCGGCATCGACTATGACCTTGTCCACGTCGCCCTCGACAAAGGCGAGCACTTTGGCGACGCCTTCACCGCCATCAATCCCAATCACCAGGTGCCCGCGCTGATCGACGGCGACGTCACGCTCTTCGAATCCAACGCGATCCTTCGATACCTCTGCGCCAAACACGGCCTCGCCGAGTGGTACCCGGATGACCCGGCGACCCGTGCCTCGATCGACCAGTGGCTCGACTGGAATCAGAGCCGCCTGTCGCCACGGGTGATCGATGTCGTGTTGAACAAGGTTTTCATGGGCGATCAGGGTGACAAGGCGGCGATTGCGCGCGGCGAAAAAGCGTTGCCGGAACTGGGCGCGATTCTGAACGCCGGCTTGAAAGGCCACGACTTTCTGGCCGGCGACCGGCCGACCATCGCCGACCTGTCCGTCGCCTCCAACGTCACCCAGCTCGGCTTCGCCGAGGCGGTGCCGGACGAACCGCAACTGGGGCCGTGGTACGACCGTGTCAGCGCGTTGCCGGGCTTCCAGAAATCTATGCCGCGGGGATGATGGATGGCAGGACCGGGCGGCAATCCCGTCCGGTCTGCCTGCCCTCTACTGCAACAGCGCCATGGGGCTACCGACATCGACGACGCCGATACCGCCATGCGCCTTGTAACCCAGCAGTTCCTGGACCCGTTCCGGCATGTCGCGCACCCTCTCGATCGGCACGGTCAGGAACGTGTTTTCCTCGGTGCGCAGCCAGCCGACGACATAGCCGAAGAACATGCCACGCCGCCATTTGTCACTTGTCGTATTCGCGCCGCCGCCATGCACCGCGCTGCCCAGATAGAACAGCGCCGAGCCCGCATCCATTTCCGCGCGTTGGATCTCATGCGGCTCGGCCTCGCGCTCAGGCGGCCATAAATGGCTGCCGGGCACCACCTGGGTCGCGCCGTTTTCGATCGTGAAGTCGGTCAGCGCGAACATCGCCTCGACCTGCAGCAGCGGTTTCGGGCCGGTGAGTTCCTTCCAGGCGTCCTCGTCGCGATGCAGCATCTGCGCGGTTTGACCCGGGCCGATCTGGATGAGCTGCGCGGTGTTCAGCACATAGTCCTGGCAATTCGGCAGCAGAAGGATGTCGGCGACGCCCGTCATCAACCGCGACTCCATCAACTCGACAAACGTCGTCGAACGCGCGGGCAGACCGTCCAGCCGGATTGTCTGGCTGCCGTAAAACTCCACATAGAAATCTTCGGTCGGGTTGCGCAGACCGGGCGCCGTCGCCGCGATCGCGTCGTCCAGATCGCCGTTCAGCCCGGCGAGCTGCTTAGGCGTAAGCGCGTCCTTCACGATCACCGCGCCGTCGCGCAACAGGATCTTGGCGAGGTCGGCGGCCTCGATCGAACCCTCGACCCGTTCCAGGCCTTTCGTCATGGCGCTTTCCTCCGATTACGCTGACGGGCTTGAAGTATGATGAAGGCCATGGAGCCGCGCAACCGAGGCCGCACACCCATGAAAAGGAGAAAACACCGTGCGCCGCGCTGACCGGCTGTTTCAGCTTATCCAGATCCTGAGAAGCGCCAGCGGGCCGCTGACCGGACGCGAGCTTGCCGAGGAGCTGGAGACGTCGCTGCGCACGGTCTACCGCGACGTCGCCGACCTGCTCGCCCAGCGCGTGCCGATCCGGGGCGAAGCTGGTGTCGGCTATGTGCTGGAGCCAGGGTACGACATGCCGCCTTTGATGCTGAGGCCCGACGAGATCGAAGCCGCCGTGCTCGGCGCCCAGTGGGTCGAGGAGCATGGCGACCCCACGCTTGCGCGGGCCGCGCGCGATCTGATCGCAAAGATCAGCGATGTCGTGCCCGATCACCTGCGCCCCATGCTGGTCGATTCGATCGTGACTGCGCCGGCAACCCGATCGCCCGAGCCCGACGCGCTCGATATGGACCGCCTGCGCACCTACATGCGCACCAAGGGCAAGATCCGGATCCGCTACCGCAACGGCAGTGGCGACGAAACCGAACGCGTGATCTGGCCGGTCGGCCTGGTCTATTTCGAAACCGTGCGCCTGATCGCCTCCTGGTGCGAACTGCGCGAGGACTTCCGCAACTTCCGCACCGACCGTATCACCGCGGCTGAGTTCCTGGACGAGACCTATCCCGGCCGTATTGAAGACCTGCGCGCGGCCTGCATGAAGCATGAGATGGAGCGGCAAGCCAAGAAGGCGGCCGCCGACGACGATCCATCCCCGTGAGCGCGTTGCTGTGAACCGACGCGTCGCGTACCCTCCGATCCATGACTTCAGACGACAGCACGACCATCACCGGCGTCGACTTGGCGCTGTTTCACCGGCGCATCGAGGGCATCACGCGCAAGATGCAGAACACGCTGCTCAGGACCGCGCGGTCCGGCGTCATCAACACCGGCCGCGACTTTTCCTGCTGCATCTTGACCGCTGGCTGCGAGCTGCTCTCCGTCGCCGAAAGCCTGCCGATCCATGTCATGGCGGGGCCGGATCAGATGGCGCAGTCCATGCTGGACCTACATCCCGGCATCCGCCCGGGCGATGCCTTCCTGCACAACTCGCCCTATCACGGCTGTTCCCACGCCGCCGATCTCTCCGTCCTCGTGCCCGTGTTCGACCGCGACGGCACCCACCGCTTCACGGTGCTGGCCAAGGCGCATCAGGCCGATATCGGCAACGCGATCCCGACCACCTATCACGCCGCCGCGCGCGACGTGTACGAGGAAGGCGCGCTGATCTTCCCCGCCACCCAGGTGCAATCGGACTTCCGCGACATCCCCGACATCATCCGCCTGTGCGAGATGCGCATCCGCGTGCCCGAACAATGGCGCGGCGATTATCTGGCCAGCCTCGGCGCGGCGCGGGTCGGCGAACGCGAGCTTCAAGCGCTCGTCGACGAGCTCGGATGGGAACGTTTCGAAGCGCTGATCACCGGATGGTTCACCTATAGCGAACAGGTCATGGGCCAGGCGATCGCGCGCCTGCCCGCGGGCACCGCTACCGGCACCACCAGCCACGATGCGTTTCCCGGCACCGGTCCCAACGGCATCCCGATCAAGGCGGAGATTGCCGTCGACCCGGCCAACGAGCTGATCGAGATCGACCTGACCGACAACATCGACTGCCTGCCCAATGGTCTCAACTTGAGCGAAGCGTGCGCCCGTACCGCCGCCATGGTCGGCACCTTTAACAGCCTTGGCCTCGACGTACCGACCAATGCCGGCAGCTTCCGGCGGTTGCGTGTCCACCTGCGTGAGAATTGCGTGGTCGGCATCCCGCGCCACCCGACAAGCTGCTCGGTCGCGACCCAGAACGTCGCCGACCGTCTGACCAGCGCCGTGCAGCTTGCCTTCGCCAAGCTGGGCGAGGGTTTCGGCCTGGCCGAGACCGGCGCGGTGCAGACCGCCTCCCAGGCGGTCGTCTCCGGCCTCGACCCCGCGCACCGCAACCGGCCCTATGTCGACCAGCTCATTCTGGGCGACACGCTGGGCGCCGCCGGGCCCGAGGCCGACGGCTGGCTCGCCATGATCACCACCGGCACCGCCGGCATGTCGTTCTATGACAGCATCGAGGTCGACGAGCTGCGCCATCCGATCCTGGTGCATCAGCGCCGCCTGGTGCCCGACACCGAAGGCCCCGGCCGCCATCGCGGCGCGCCCGCCTCCCTGGTCGAGCTCGGTCCGCGCCTGGCGCCGATGGAGGTGCTCTATCAAAGCGACGGAACGCGCCATCCGCCCCAAGGCGCGCGTGGCGGTGGGCCCGGCGGCGCGGCGCGCAACTACATCACCCGCGCCGACGGCAGTCACGAGGAAGCCGACGGCTGGGCCCAGGTCGTGCTCGAACCCGGCGACACCGTCACCGGCATCTCCTGCGGCGGCGGCGGTTACGGCCCGCCCGAGAAACGCGACGCGGAGGCGGTCGCCGACGATGTCATGGCGGGCCTCATCAGCCGCGACCGCGCCCAGGAAATCTACAAGGTCGCCACCGACGAAACCGGCCGTCTCTACGCCAAGGCGACCCAGAAGCTGCGCGACACCTGACCGAACGCCGAGCCGCCACGCGGTGGTCACGGCGTTGACAGGCGCGCGCAGACGGGTGCACGGTTTTCTCAAGCCAACTGGCACTTGGCATTCCTATCAGGGCCAACGTGAGCGCGACGTCTATCGCGCCGTGTTTGTTAATGACGACCGGATAGGTGCCATGGCTGAGCTTTCGCTGATCGATATCGAACCGTTGTTCGGGAACGACGATGCCAAACGCCAGGAGACGGACCGGCGCATCCGCGACGCCGTCTTCGATACAGGCGGCTTTGTCATCGCCAACTACCCCGACGCCGACAAGGTCGATGCGCGCGCGGAGACCATGCTGTCGTTCTTCGATCTCGCCGACGACCACAAGCGCTCGGTCGCCTCGCGTGTCATGGCGCCCGACAACGCGTGGATCTATCGCGGCTATATGGCAACACTCGGCGCCGTCAACGAGACCCAGCACGAGATCTACGACATCGGACCGGACGACCCCGTCGACGGTCCGCCGATACCGGGCATGGCGATCCTGGCCGAACAGAACATCTGGCCCGCCGTCGAGCCTGTCTCCGGCTGGTCAGCGACCATGCGGGCCTACTACCAACACATGGACGACATCGCCATGGAGGTCATGCTATCGGTCGGCCGGGCTGCCGGCTTCAGCGACGATGACCTCTTGTCGCGTTTTGACGGCGGCAACTCGACGCTCAGGCTTCTGAATTATCCCGAACTGCCGATCGACACCGTGGTCGTCGATGAGATGCCCGACGATCGCCATCCTGATGGCGACGGCACACCGCTGGCCTCGGGCCGGCATACGGACGGCGCCGGCGTTTCGCTTCTATGGCAGCGCCAGCCGGGCCTCCAGGCCCAGGCGCCGGACGGCCGATGGCGCGACGTGCCGCGTATCGAAAACTGCATCTCCGTTCACTTGGGCGATGTGCTGGAGACTATGACCGATGGCGAGGTGCCCGCGACGCCGCACCGGGTCGTCAACCTGGGCACCGCGCGCCAGTCCGTCGGCTACTTCCTGGAACCCGCGCTGTCGGCCCCGCTCTCACCGATCGAGTCTGACGAAGCCGCCGGCGATCCCCTTCTGGGGCGCGGCACCTATGGCTGGCACCTCTTGCGGCGCCTGCACAACTACCCGCCCTATAAACATCTGGTACCCTGGCCGTCCTAAGGGAGATCCCGCAGGCGACGGAAAGGACAGCCCATGTTTTTGCCGATCATTCCCGACGGCGCATCCAAACCCATTGCGCCCTATGTGCATGGCGCGAAGACTGGCGACACCCTCTATGTCTCCGGCACGCTGCCGATCGACGCCTATGGCAACAGTCTGCACGGCGACGATATCGAAGCGCAGACCCGCCATGTCATCGAACAGATCATCGCCGTCGTCGAGGCCGCCGGCGGCACCCGCGCCGACATCGCCTACAACATGATCTTCCTGAAGAACAAGGCGGACTACGCCGCGTTCAACGCGGTCTACTCCGAGTTCTTCGGCGACAACCCGCCGGCGCGTTACTGCATCATTGCCGATCTCGTGCGCGACGAGTTCCTGGTCGAAGTCGCGTCCGTCGCCTATCTCGGACCCTAGAGCGGATCATGGTTCGTGGAACCGCTTGGCGGCACAGCGCTAGATCTCGGTCATGAACCGCGAGCTTGCCTGCAGATAGCCGTCGGGATCGGGATGGCGCGACCAGACGTCCTTCCAAACATCGCTGGCGAACGCGCTTTCGATTTCCCTGTCGCGCGTTGCCTTGTCCGGCCAGCGGATAATCCAGGTGACATTCGCCTCGCCGATTGGCGCGCCGATGGGATGGGTGCCGTCGATCTCCGGTTCGGCGTGGCCCGCCTCGATCCAAAAACCGACGACATCGAACATCTCGCGCAAGACTGGCACCGCCTCCTCGCCCCACTTCTTGTAGGCCACGTAGATATCCGGCCGGATGTGATAGTCGCGGACTTCGTAGATCATTCCTGCCTCCACATCCCAAACGTTACGACGGCTTGAAGCCACGCATATGGGCGGGCCGAAGCTCACCAACCTCTGCGGCGGCCTTCGCAGCGCCCCACATGGTGATATAGTACTCGGCGTCGCCCCCGGCGCGCTTTTCCAGTTCGCTGCGACCGCTGTCTGTGAAAATCTGGTAGTCGGCCGTCAAGACATCGACCAGGAAATCGTTGCGGTCGCGCGTTGAGACATCTTGGAAACCCGCCTTCTCTAGAGCATCGATGTAGAACGGCATCGAATGCATGCCGAACGTCAGGCCGACGGCGTCCAGCCACCCTTGCATTTCCGGTCCCGGATCATTTTCGTCGCGGCGCGTCCAGTCGCTGGCGACAAAAACGCCGCCCGGGCGCAGCACGCGGTAGACATCGGCGAACAAGGCGTGCTTGTCCTCGATATGGATCATCGCGTCCTTGCTGAACACGACGTCAAAGCTCTCGTCGGCCAGCGGGAACGGTCCGGGCTCGACGAGCTTGTAGCTGATCCTGTCCGAAAGCCCCTCGCGTTCCGCGCGCGCAATGCTGCGGTTCATCAGCGGTTGCTCGATATCGATGCCCAGCACACTGCCGGCGCCGTAGTCCTTCACCAGAACGACATCGCAGCCGCCACAGCCGGAGCCGATGTCCAGGACGTCCTTGCCGTTGATATCGAGGCCGTCCAGAAAGAGGGCGATTTCTTCTTTGCCACCAGGTGACAGAAAACCGTCGCCCCACACCATCTCCATCACATCCATGAAGCCTTCGGTGTACTCGATCTCGTGTTCACTGCTCATGATTGCCTCTCTGAAGGTGCGAGCCGCACGCGGCGGCGGTATCGCTTCTCTCTCAACCCCCAGTCGAGGGCACCGCGCTTCTTGTTGGTCGTAATTCAACGCGACATTGAACGTGCGTGCAATGTTCGCTTCGATTGTACGCGCGATGGTCGGCCTCACTGCTCACGCACTTGTTCGACAAAAGCATCAATTCGTTCTTTTGCGATGCCCTCTACGGTGTAAAATCGGAGATCTTCCGAACACCACGCAAGGCAGGTGCATGGGTTCGACGACGTCTGATGTTGTGATTACCGCCGATGCCCATGTCGGCGAACCCGAGGCATTGCGGCGGCGCCTGCCCAGGCATTATCGCGACCGGCTGCCCATTTTCGACGTCGACAAGAACGGCAATCTGGACATTCGCATGAAGGGCGAGAAACCGCTGGTCCGGCGCCGGCGGCGCAAGCCGACGCCTGAGGATTTGCTGCGCGAGTTTCGTACCGACCCCTCGCAGGGCACCGATCTCGACCGGCGCCTGCACGACATGGCGCTGGAAGGCGTCGACGGCCAGGTCATCTTTCCCAACATCGGGCTGGCCTGTTCCATGGGCAACGACACGCCCGGCTACTATCACGCCTGGGCGCGCGCCTATAACGACTTCGTCTGGGATGTCTTCGGTCCCCATCATGACCGCTTCAAGCCGGCGGCCATGCTCGCGGTCGACGATCCCAAGCGCATGCTGGCGGAAGCCAGGCGTTGCCTGAAACTAGGCTTTGCGTCGCTGTTTCTGCCGGCGGTCGTGCCGTGGCAACCCTATCGCCTGAAGGTCTATGACCCCCTTTGGCGCCTGGCGTCAGAGGCGAAGGTTCCCGTCAACTTCCACATCTTCTCAGGTAACCTGGCGCTGCAAGGCGATTTCGCCAGTGTCTCGGACCTCAGCCCCAGCCGTTACCGCAAGGCGCGCGAGCTGAGCGAAAAAGAGGAGAAAGCGGACGCGCCGGAGATCGTCGGCATCTCGGTCGTCGGCATGGCGGCGGGCATGTCGCCGATCGCTGAGCTATGCGGCTCCGGCGTGCTGGAACGCCATCCCGATCTGAAGTTCGTCATCACCGAATCGGAATGCGGTTGGCTGGCCTGGGTGTTGCACGCGCTCGACCAGATGCAGGAGCGCCGCTATCTCGGCATGCTCAAACTGAAGTTGCGGCCCAGCGAGTACTTTTTCCGTCAAGGCGCCGTCTCCATCACCGACGATCCGGTCGCCCTGAACAATATCTCGTTCACCGGCACCGACTGCCTGCTCTGGGGCAACGATTATCCCCACGACGAAGGGATCTTCCCGCACGGGAAACGTCCGATCTCGGAGATCCGCGCCAAACTGACCAAAAAACAGGCGCATGACGTGCTGTGCGGCAATGCCGCGCGCCTCTATGGCTTTAACCTGAAGAAACTCGCGGCGACGCGCGACGACGTCACCCGGCACCTTCACTGACATCGCTGTGCGATCGCGGCGGCCCTCGTTTCGACACACTTTATCCCGAAGGAGAACGACACAAACCCGTAACGTCTAACAGAAGACAACCCAAACAGCGCCGTCCGCGGCGCCATAACAACACCCCCGGCTACGGCCGGCTCAGGAGGTTTCGTATGTACAGAAAGTCAAAAGCAACACGTCTGGTAGACGACCTTATCAGCGGCGATATCTCGCGCCGTGATTTCCACAAGACACTGGGCGCCGCTGGCCTGGCGCTCGCCGGCACCACGACCATGGCCGGTTCCGCGTTCGCCCAGAACACCAACCCCGCCGACCTCGTCGTCTTCGAATGGGCGGGTTATGAACTGCCTGAGTTCTTCCCGGCCTATGTCGAGAAGTTCGGCACCGAGCCCACCTTCTCGCTGTTCGCCGAGGAAGAAGAAGCGCTGCAGAAGTTGCGCTCCGGCTTCCCGACCGACATCTCGCATCCGTGCAGCGGCTCGGTCGCGCGCTGGAATGACTCCGGCGCCATCCGTCCGATTGATATCTCCAAGATCGACGCCTGGGACGATATCTTCCCGACCACCAAGGAGATCCGTGGCGTCCAGATCGACGGCGAGTACTACTTCATGCCGTGGGACTGGGGGAACAGCTCGATCCTCTACCGCCCTGACCTGCTGCCGCTGACGCCGGAAGAAGAGTCCTATGACGTCCTCCTGCGGCCCGAGCTGCAGGGTAAAATCGCGATGTTCGATTCGGTCGACTCCACCTTCGCCGTCGGCGGTCTGCTGGCAGGCGCTGACGACATCTTCGCGATGACCGACGAGGAGATCGAGGCCGCGACCCAGATCGTGCGTCAGCTCCATGGCAACGTCCGCTACTACTGGGCCTCGCCGACGGAGTTCGAGCAGTCCATGGCGGCCGGCGAGGTTGTCGCCGCGTGGTCGTGGAACAGCTCGATCATCGAACTGAAGAACCAGGGCATCGACGTCAAGTTCATGAACCCCAAAGAGGGCATCATGACCTGGATCTGCGGCTTCACCGTGATGACTTCCGGCGACTCGGCCGACGATCTGATCTATGACTACCTGAACGCGACCATGGAGCCGCGCGCCGGTCAGTACCTGATCGAGGCCTATGGCTACGGTCATTCCAACGAGAAGACCTATGAGCTGGTCGACGAGGAGATCCTGGAGAGCCTGGGCATCGTCGATCCGGTCGCGCTGATGGCCCAGGGCAATTTCTATGACGAAATCCCGCCCGACATCCGCGAGAAGATGATCATCAAGTTCGACGAGGTAAAGGCCGGCTTCTAAACCCGCTTCCCCTTACAACGACAACCGCCGGCGCCCAAAAAGGCGCCGGCGGTTTTGTTTTGCGCAGTGCGCTTGGCGAGAGCCGCGAGCGCCGTTTGGAACGTCGGCTACTCCAGACGCTTCGAAATGTCGTCCCACAGCGCGCCGGTCGCGGCACCTGCCGCGCCGCCGATCGCGGCACCGACCGCCGGGCTGCCGGCCATGGCGCCGACGATGGTACCGCCGACCGCGCCGACAGCGCCGCCGGTCAGCGCCTGCTTCTCCTGCTGCGTCAGATCCGAGCAGCCGGCCGATCCGAGGAAAACCACCGCGACCGCGGCAACACAGAGCTTCTTCATGTTTCGATCCTCTTGTCTGGCGCCGGTTTAAAGCGGCTGAACGGTATAGACACGCACGATGGTCGAGATGACCGGGCGGCCCAGATCGTCCGGGTTGCCAATGTAATAGTCAGTGACGTCAACCGAGACCTCGCCGATCGTCCTGCCCTTCACGGCGGCGATCATGTGCGGCACGAAGCTGCGCTCCTCCGCCATCATGGTGTCGCCTTTCAGTTGGCGCTCGAACTCCAGGACGTGCATGACACCGGATACGAAGGCGATGCGCTGACCCTCATCCATCTCTTGCCAGTGCGTGCCATCCAGCACCATGAACTCCTGGGCGCGCGTCTCATACGACGGCATGCCCGCCAGGGCCAGTCCCGCCACGAAAGCCGCAGCAAGGCCAAGTCGTTTCAGCACTCTCATCAAATGTCCCCCAATCTGATCATCTTTCCTGGGCCCACAACGCCCGGTTGATGCGAACTCTAACACGCGCCACAAGACGGTATCCACTGCGTGTTGGAAAGAAGATACCGGCATGACACAGTGCCTCGGCAAGACGGAGGCTGCAGCATGACCATAGGCGTCGGCGGATCGGCGGCGGAAACCGAACTCGCCAACCTCACCTCGATGCGCGACGGGATCGCCCCGATCACGGACGCGGAACGCGCCGCGCGGATCGCCAAGGCTCAAAGACTGATGAGCGAAGCTGGCATTGACGCGCTCTACCTCGACGCCTCGACCAGCCTCTTCTACTTCACCGGCTTGCACGTTCATGGCAGCGAACGGCTTACCGGCGCCGTGCTGCCGGCCACCGGCGACATCGCCTTCGTCGTGCCCGCGTTCGAGGAGGCGGCGATCCTGGCGATGCTGCCTTCGGCCGGCGACATCCGCGGCTGGCAGGAACACGAGGATCCGACCGCGCTGGTCATCGACACCGTGCGTTCCATGGGCGCGGCGAATGGCACGCTCGCCGTCGACGAGACGACGCCATTCTTCACCTTTGACGGCCTGCGCCGCGCCGGCAATGCGTTCGACTTCGTCAACGCCGGTTCGATCACCGCGGCCTGCCGCATGATCAAGTCCGAGGCCGAGATCGCGTTGATGCAGCGCGCCAAGGATATGACGCTTGAGGTCCACAAGGCCGCCGCGCGGTTCCTGCGCGAGGGCATCACCACCACCGAGGTCCAAGGATTTATCGAGGACGCGCACCGCAAGGTTGGCGTCGACGGGCCGACCACGTTCAACATCGTCCTGTTCGGCGAAGCCACCGCCTATCCCCACGGCGTCCCTTACCCGCAGACCTTGAAGGAAGGCGACATGGTGCTGATCGATATCGGCGCCACGGTCGAAGGCTACAACTCCGACATCACGCGCTCCTATGTCTACGGCGAACCCTCACCGCGCCAGCGCGAGGTCTGGGAAATCGAGAAGGCCGCCCAGGCCGCCGCCTTCGACGCCGCCCAAATCGGCGCGCCCTGCGGCTCGGTCGACGATGCCGCGCGCCGCGTCATCGAGGCGGCCGGCTTCGGCCCCGGCTATGCGCTCCCCGGCCTACCCCACCGCACCGGCCACGGCATCGGGCTCGACGTCCACGAATGGACCTACCTCGTCAAGGACAACCAAACGCCGCTGGAACCGGGCATGTGCTTTTCCAACGAACCGATGATCTGCCTCTATGGCGAGTTCGGCATCCGGCTCGAAGACCACTTCCACATGACTACCGACGGCCCCCGCTGGTTCACCCAGCCCAGCCACTCGGTCGACGATCCCTTCGGTTACGAGGCTTAGCGGTAGGGCCGGCGTGCTCTACGCCCCCAGGCTCCTGACGAAATAGACGCCCGCCAGAACAAGGCCGAAGGCGATCACGGCGAAACGAAGATAACGTTCGTTGACGAGGCGCGCGTAGCGACCGCCGAGATAGCCACCGGCGGTGCTTCCGATCATCACCAGGATGGCTTCGTGCCAGGCGATCAGACCGCCCACGCCGAATATGGCGATGCTCAGAACGGTAAAGCTTGTCGCCAACAGGTTCTTGATCGCATTGGCCACGTGGAACGATCTGAATCCCATCACCTGCGCGATGGCCAGCAAGATAATGCCGAGGCCCGCGCCAAAGTAACCACCGTAGATTGAGAACACGAAGAGCGCGCCATAAAGACCCACGCTTGCCTTGCGTTCACCGCCGCGCTCGACGATGACATGCCGGATCCGTTCGCCGAACGCGAAGAAAAACGTCGCCGCCAAGATGAGATAGGGCACGACGAAGACGAAGAACGCTTCGTCCGATACCACAAGCAAACCAGCGCCCACCATCGCACCGGCGCCGGACACGATCACAAGCGGCCACAGCGCGGCGCCGACGGTCTTCAGCTCTTTGCGGTAAGCCGGCAATGCCGCGGCATTGGATGGCAGAAGCGCCAAATAGTTCGTCGCGTTGGCGACGACCGGGGGCAGTCCTGCCGCCATCAAGGCGGGAAACGTGAACAGCGTCGCGCCGCCGGCAACCGCGTTCCATATGCCGCCGAACAATCCAATTGCGATCAAGAAGGCTACCGTATCGATGCCCATGCCTGGCCTTTCTGGGTTGGGCGGCCAAGGTAGGAATCGCTTTGGCATTAGAGAAACGAAACGTTATGATATCTATCATGAACGAAATTGAACGCAATCGCGTCAACAGCGACCTCCTGCACAGCTTTCTCGTTGTGGCGGAGGTGCAGAACATCACACACGCGGCCGATCGGCTGGGCCGCACACAGTCGGCGGTCAGCGTCCAGATGCGCAAGCTCGAGGAGGCGCTTGCCGTGCGTTTGTTCGATCGCCAGGCACGCGGCATGACGTTGACCGAACATGGCCGCACCCTGCTGCCGGCCGCGAGCCGGGCCGTGTCGGAACTTGGCAAGGTCGGCGCTCTGTTCGCCGAACCCCTAAGCGGCCGTATTCGTGTCGGCATACCCGACGATTACAACGACATGATTCTTGAACGCGCCCTGGCCGATTTCGGGCGACAGCATCCTGGTGTCGAAGTCTTCGCCCGATCCGGCTGCACCGCCGGTTTCCCCGAGGCGATCGCGCGCAACGACCTCGATCTCGCGGTCAGCTCCGACAACAGCGCGTCAGCGAAGGACGCGTTTCACAGCGAACCCGTCGTGTGGGCCGCCGGTCTGGACTTTGATGGCGCGGCCGACGACGTGGTGCCGCTGGTCATCTTGGACCGGAACTGCTGGTGGCGTGATCTGCCGGCCAACGCGTTGGACGCGATCAAACGACCGTGGCGCCGCGCCTATGTCTCGGAGAACTTCGCAAGCGCCCAGGCCGCCATGCGCGCGGGCCTGGCGGTTGGCGTCACACCGCTAAGCGCGGTCGACGATGCGATGAAGGTGCTGTCCCAGTCAGACGGTTTCCCGACGTTGCCGATGATCCATCGCGCGTTTCTCGTCAGCCGCGCTGCGCCGGAGAGGCTTGTCGCGGCCATGTCGAATGCCATTCGCAAGGCGCAAAGCCACGGCACCTAGAGCGGTCTTACCTGCCTTGACGGAATCGCGACTAAATCGCGACTAAGGAGTCCCGACGCGGTCCCGTCAAACCACGATCAGCTCTAGCGGACGTCAGGCGCCTCGATTCCCATGCGTTCCAACAGGTGGCAGGCGAACTCCCAGTTGGTCGCCTCCCACGGGTGCAGTGGCGCGCGATTGCCGGTGCCGGCCGCCAGGCCACGCTGGACGCCTTCGATAACGTCCTTGTCCTCGGCCATGAAGGCATGCACGGCGTCGTTGGCTTCGGCAATGTGGCGGGCATCGATCGGCTCGTTGCCTTCCGGATAGAGCGCCTGCCACATGCGCACGCGCAAGCTCTCAGGTCCATCCGGCATGACCGAAAGCCACAGCGCCGAACCGCCGTCGATGGCCAGGGCCAGTGCCGGATAAATGCAAACCAAGTGGCCCGCCGTCACGTCGGCCTCGGGAACGCCGCGCCGACGCGCCGGTTCGATCGCATAGTCGGCGTTGGTGCGCATCAGGTGGTGGTTGAAACCGGGACCGCCCTTCAGGTTCTCGATCGTCACCGTCGGGGTCGTGTCCTCCAGCGTCGCCTTGTGCACGCAAAAGACGTGGTAGCTTTCGCAGAAGTTCTCGACCAGGACCTTCCAATTGCAGTCGAACGTCATGTCCTCGCACAGCACGACAACGTGCTTGTCGAGCGCGAGCGGCGCGATCCGATCGTTGAGACTGGCCAGCGCCGGCGCCAGTGGTTCGGCGTTGTCGTCCAGATTGACGAAGATCAGGCCCTGCCAGATCTCCAGACGTAAGCCCTTCAGGCCAAGATTGCCCAACGCGGCGCGGTCCATGTGCGGCGCGCCCATCAGCTTGCCGGACAAATCATAAGTCCAGGCGTGATAGGGGCACGAGAACACCGTCGTGTTGCCGGAGCCCGACGCGATGACCGCCGAGCGGTGGGCACAGACATTCGAGAAGGCCCGCATCTCATCGTCGCGGCCGCGCGCGACCAGCACCGGATGTCCGGCCAGATCGAAGGTCAGATAGTCGCCGGGTTTCTCCAGTTGCGATACATGGCCGACAACGACCCAGCCGCTGGCGAACACTGTCTCGCGTTCCCGCATGGCCATCGCCTCGGTGGTGTAGGCTTCCGGCGGCAGGGCAACCCGGTCGCCTTTCTCGCGGCGCGCCGTGGCCCATGCGCTCAACGTGTCATCGATTGCCATGGAGCAAACCTACCACGCATTGCGCGCCGCAATCACGGTCTTCAACGCCTTGCTGCCTGCGTCACGGCAAACGGGGCAAGGTGCTTCGACAGACAGTTGGTGAGATTTCGCGCACAATGGCTTAATCAAACCTCGGTGCATTGCCGTTGACCGCCGTCGGCTGGCCATCGGCGTCACCAGTTGAGATCTGGCCGGCTGGCCGTGCTTTGGGGGACATGTGATCGCATGACGGTCGGTCTGCTTGTGGTAATGCTGGTGACCGCTGTCTTCGCCCTGGTGGCCAAGCGGCTGTCGACGACGGTGATTACCGCGCCCATGGTGTTTCTGGCGCTGGGCTATCTGGCCTCGCTGACGGGTCTACTGCCGCACGAGGAAATCGTGCATGCCCTGCATCTGGTGGCCGAGATCGCCCTTGTCGTGCTGCTGTTCCTGGACGCCGCCCAGATGGACGTCATGGCGTTTCGCAAGCGACACGTCTGGCCCGTGCGCATGCTGGCGATCGGCCTGCCGCTCACCATCGCGCTGGGTACGCTCGCGGCATTTCCCTTCCTCGACGGCTGGCCTCTGGTCGGCGTGGCGCTGGTCGCCGCGATCCTGGCGCCGACCGATGCAGCGCTCGGCCAGGCCGTCGTCACCAATCCCCTGGTGCCCGAACGGGTTCGGCGCGCGCTGACCGTCGAGAGCGGCCTCAACGACGGCCTCGCGCTGCCCGCCGTCCTTCTGTTCGCGAGCCTCGCTGCCGAAGCCATGGACAGCGAACAAACAAGCTGGCTGGTCTTCGCCGCCAAACAACTGATCCTCGGCCCCGTCGCCGGTCTGGTTATCGGCCTTACGGGCGCCAAGCTGCTGCTTTTGGCGAAGGACCGCAATCTGACCTCGACCATCTACGAAGGCATCGCCGCACTGGCGCTCGCCTTCGCCTGCTACCTCGCCGCCAATGCGATTGGCGGCAACGGGTTCATCGCCGCCTTTACCGGCGGCCTGACCTTCGGCGCGATCGTCCAGGGCCGTTGCAAGTTCGTCTACGAGTTCACCGAGAGCGAAGGCCAGATGCTGGCCTGGGCCGCGTTCTTCCTGCTCGGCTTGGCGCTGGTGCCCGACGCGATCCAGCAGCTCACCTGGTCGAGCCTCGCGATCATCCTGATCAGCCTATTCATCGTGCGACCCCTGGCGATCTGGCTCTCGCTGATCGGCACCGATGCCGCACCCGTCACCCGTCTCTTCTTCGGCTGGTTCGGTCCGCGCGGCTTGGCGACGGCACTTTTCGCGCTCCTCATCCTGGAGCAGATTACCGATGCGCTCTCCGCACCCGTCTTGGCGCTTGCGATCAACGCTGTGTGGATCAGCGCACTGCTGCACGGTCTTTCCGCCATGCCCGCGGCAAAACGCTACGCCAAGGTCATTGCAGCCATGGGCCCCTGCGCTGAAACGCAGGCTATGGACAAATCCGACAGTCCTCTTGCCCCCCGAGACCCCTGATCCATGTCCAGAAGTCGGCCTCACAGATTACGAATGTCGTCGACGCTTCGCTCGAACCCATGCCGATCACGGCGCACACGCCGCACGACACAAGGCCATAGCCCCATCGCCCTATAGTCGTGTATGACTCCGCTCGGCTTGGCGTTTGGTAGAGGCACGGTATGGCAAAGGACACGGCCGGCGATTCAGCGGATGCCGCTTTGTGGCAACCCTATCTCAACGATGGCGAGCGCCTCCTATGGCAAGGTCGGCCCGCATCCGGCATTCGCCTGGACGGTCGTCTTCGGCGCCGACTGGCGTTTGGCATCCTGTTCATCGCCATCTTTGTCTACCTGATCTTCGGTGAGCATATCACCGGCACGCCCTCAACCAGCGGCTTTCCCCAAGGCGCCGGCGTTGCCGTCATCGTGCTTGGCGTCCTGTGGCTTGCCGTGCCGATCATCTCCGATTCCGTCACGCGATCGCGCACACGCTACGCGCTCACCAACGAACGCGCGCTGATCGCCCGTGGCGGTTCGGGCCACCGCGTCAAGAGTTACGCGATCAACAGCCAGACGGAGATCGACTACCGGCGCGGCGAGCTCGCCACCATCAACTTTGCCCAGCGCCGCGAGAGCATCACGGAAACCAGCGGCACGACGCAGGGACGCGGCTATGTTGGTGTCGGCTTTCGTTACCTCACAGACGGCGAGAAGGTTTACGACCTCATGACCAAGATCCAGCGTGGTGAGGCATAAGCGTCGCCCGTCGTTAGTCGAAGACCATCGCGCCTCGCGCGCACAATACGGATCGGAGATTCGCGGGAATGATCGCAAGCACGTGGAAGACCTGGCGGCGGTGTGCCGTACGCTGCGCCGGCACCGCCTACTTCCTGGTCTTCGCCTCTGCATCGTCGACCCTCGCCACGCCCTGGCAGGAACCGTCGACGGCGCTGTCGCATGACGCACCGCTGCAAAGTCTACAGGCAGTTTCCAGCAGTTGCATCACCACGGGCATGGGACCGGGCAACGTTGCCTCGTGCGGCGACGATGCGACGAGCTGCATCACCACGGGGATTGGCCCGGGCAACGACGCGGCGTGCGGCGGTAAGGCATCGCGCTGCGAGACCACCGGCATCGGCCCCGGGAATGCGGCGGCCTGCGGTGGCGAGGCGACACGCTGCGAAACGACGGGAACAGGATCCGGCAACGCGGCGGCATGTGGCGGCAAGGCGACACAATGCGTGACCACCGGCAATGGCGCTGGCAACGCGGCGGCCTGCGGTGGCATGTCGACCCAATGCGTCATCACCGGCAATGGGCCGGGCAACGATGCTGCGTGCGGCGGTCAGGCGACGACCTGTATCTCCACCGGCAACGGCGCCGGCAACAAGGTGGCCTGCGGCGGCCTCTATAACCAATAGCGACAGACCGCTACGCGGGCGGGATCAGGACCAGCTTGCCCGTGTGTCTCTTATCCAGGAAGTCGCGTTGCGCCTCGACGATGTCTTCAAGCGGATATGTCTTGGCGACCACCGGCCGAATCTCACCGCGTTCGATGTAGCCGACGAGGTTCTCGAACACGACATCGTCCTGAAAGGTGCAGCCGAAGAAGCTGAGGTCCTTCAGATAGAGCGTGCGCACGTCCAGTTCGACAATCGGGCCCGCGATGGCGCCCGCCGTCGTGTAACGTCCGCCGCGCCGCAACACGTCCAGCAGGCTCGGCCAGTCGCCGCCGGCGACCAGGTCGACCACCACGTCGACGGACTCCCGGCCCAGCGCCGCGACCAGATCCGATCCGCGCTCGACGATGTGGTCGGCGCCCAGGGCCCTCACCTCGTCCGCCTTGGCGCCGCCGCAGACAGCCCAGACCTCCGCGCCACGGCGCTTGCAAAGCTGCACCGCCGCCGAGCCGACGCCGCCGGACGCGCCGGTGATCAACACCTGTTCGTCCTTGACCCCTGTGCGGTGCAACATGCCTTCGGCGGTTGAATAGGCGCATGGAATCGAAGCCAGCTCCGCGTCCGACCAATCGCAGTCGACCCGATGGCTCTCGCCCGACGGCGCCACCGCGAATTGCGCAAAGCCACCGTCGCACTCCGAGCCGAAGGTCCAGCATTCGAACGGGCGGTATTCGACCGGCGTGCGCAGCATGTTGCGCACGATGACCCGTTCGCCAAGCCGCGCGGCGTCGACACCCGTGCCGACCGCGGCGATGGTGCCACAGCAATCGGCGCCCTGGATGCGCGGGAACGTCAGGGGCACACCGGCCCAACTGCCGTCATCGTCCGACGCCGCCGAGAAACCGGCCGCGCCGCCGGCATTGGTGTCGGTCGTGACGGCCTTCGAGTACCAGGCGGTTCGCGTGTTGATGTCGGTGTTGTTGATGCCGGCGGCGCGAACCCGGATCAGCACCTCGCCGTCGCCGGGCTTCGGCACCGGCACGTCCGTGCGATAGTCCAGCATGTCAAAACCGCCGTGACCCATCAGCAAGACGGCAGCCATGGTCTCAGGTATGTCAGGTTTGTCTGTCACCGCCTCTCATCGCCCCAGCCCAGCACGTCGTCCAGGATGTTCCAACGCGATTCCTGGGAAACATCGGGCTTGCCTTCGATCCAGTGATGGACCATGCGGTCGTGGAAGCCGCTGGCGCGCTGCAGGCGCATCCAATAGTTCAAGAACTGGGTCAGCTCCGAGGAGTTTGCCGGCAATAGATAGGCGATCAGGAACGGACTGCCGACGTTGTCCGGTACGACGGCGGTGTAATCGTTCCGGTGCGCCGTCCAGGCCTTGGCCTGTTCCAACGTCCAGATCGCCGCGCCGATCTCCGGATGTTTGGGCAGCTCGTCATAATCGCTGACGACCTTGACCTGCGCATTGGGGAACAAGCGCCTGGCGAGTGGGATCAGGATCGGATCGTCAAACACGCCTATCACCAGATTATCCTGCGCGCGTATGGAATCGCGCGTCAGGAAGTTGTCGACCTGATCGGATTTCACGATCAAGGCGACGGGGCTCTGCATATAGGGCTCGGTCACCGAAAAACGCTGCAGGCGGTCGTCGTTGACGTAGATACCGGATACCGCAAGATCGAACCTGTTGTTTTCCAGATCATCGGCCAGCTTCTGCCATTCGAACGGTACCAGCTTCAGCTTGACGTTCAGGTCCTGGGCCAGCCGGTAGACATAGGCGATATCAAAGCCAACCAGATCGCCGCTGCTGTTGCGGTAGCTGAATGGGATGATGTTGGAATTGTAACCGACCGTCATGACGCCGCTCTTCTGAATACGGCTCAGAGCGGTCGTGCCGTCCGCCTGGTCACTGTCCGCCTGGTCGCTGTCCGCCTGGTCACTGTCCGCCTGATCGCTGTCCCCGGGCTCATCGCTTGATGCACTCTCCGACTCGTTGAGCACCGTTACGCCGGCGGTCAACGATGAATCAAGCGTGTAGCCCAGATAGGATGGCGTCTCCTGACCAACCAGGTTGTCTTGGATATAGCGCCCGCCCGCGACGATGACGGCAAGCACGCCGACTGTGATGGTGAGCGACCAGATCAGGCGGCTCAGCCTAAGCTTCAGCATGCCGTAATAGCTCAACGTCACCAGGAAGGTGACGAAGGCGAAGCCCATGACCGACGCGACGACCTGTCCGTAGCGCGTGATCGTCATCATGCTGACATAGAGTTCCGTCGCCTCGGTCGGGAACCGCACCCAACTGGCCAGGAAGTCGACCGAATCAACAGAGGTCGTCGGTGAGCCGAAGCCCGACAGGAAGGTGATGAAGGGTAAGGCGATCTCCTTACCCTCGGTCAGCGGTATGCGGTAATAGTAGGCGCTGAACAGAATGAACAGCCAGATGAAGAAGTTACCCAGTTGTGCCAGCGGGTAGCTGATGGCCAGCGTTGTCTTGATGATTTCGCCGCGGTTCTTGTCCTTGATCTCGTGGCGGTCGCACATCTTCTCCGCCGCCTGCTGGATAAATGGCAGCGCCGCCACCGACAGACTGGTGACCACCGCGATCAGCAGGCCGTTCTGCAGATCGCGAATGACCGAGCGTGACCTTATAGGACACAGCGCCACCATCAGCGACGGCAGCACCCAAAAGGCCAGCAGCACGGTGCCGGCGATCATGATGATCAGATAGAGCGACAAGTCGCTGAGCGAGGTCGTATCCAGCGTGCCCGCCGCCTTGGCGAACAGCGCGAACACACCGAACGGCGCCAGCAACACCACCCAACCCCAGATCGTTACGCTGGCGTTGCGGATCAGATCCAGGATCTGCAGGAACGAGTCCTTGTTGTCGACGCGCTGGATGGCGATGCCGTAGATGACAGAGAACACGACAATCGCCGGCACGTAGTTGCGCACCAGGGCCAGGAACGGATTGGCCGGGATCAGTTGCTCCAGCAGGCCCAGGCTTTGCTGCGGCTGGCTGGCATCGATGAAGTTGGCCGGCGGCACCTCGGGAATCGCGAAGGACAGCACGAAGATCAACAAGAAGGTGCTGCCCCACACCAGGACAAAGACATGCCAACCACAGCGGAACAGCCGCCACGCGGTATCCGGCGCCAGTCTGCCCAAACCGTGCAGCAGCGAGCAGATGATGTAGGGAAAGACGACAATCTCCATCAGCCGGACATAGGTCTCGCCGATGGGGTTCAGCATCTCGACGCGATCGCCAAAGAAAACGCCGACCGCGATACCGGCCACCGCGCCAATCACCACCCACAGCGGCAGCCGCTTCGCGTAACCTGATGAATCCGTCGTCACACCCGCCCCTTGCTATGCCGGCAGAGACTAACCAGCGACCCCGGTTACGTCGAGCGCTTGCATAGGGCGGCGCCCGAACGATGGCTCAACCCCAGTCATCCAGTCCGATCAGCTTGCGTCCCAGGGGGCTCAGATCGGCCACCGGGCCCGGTTCAGGGTCCTGTTGCCCTGGCAGGTCACGCCACCAGGGCGGCGCCCGTTTCTCTCGCCACCATGACACCGCGTCCTCGTATCGGTCCTCGACCTCAGTCCGATCACTCGGCATCGGGTCCATCTTCACGAAGAACGACAGCCGTGGTCGCGCTGTATGGTTGGGCGCCGGACCGTGCGGCAACAGGGGATGCCAGACGACAACGTCTCCGGCCTTGCCTTCGACCTGCACGATGTCCTCGTTACCGATCGGCGGCTGATCGCGGTCGAGCGTATCGCCGTGGTCGTTCAGCCAGGCGTCGAGGTCGCGGAACACCGGCGGCGCACACTGAAACCCGCCGGCGTCCGGGCCGACATCGGTCAGATAGACGGTGCCCTGTACCCATCCCGGGTCACCGCCCAAGGGATCGGCGTCCCAGTGAATGTTGCCTTGACCGACGCCTGCCTCACCGGAGCGCCAGGGCGGGCGAAAACAACAACGGTCCATGCTGACGCGAAGGCTGCGATCGCCCCAGATCTCGACAAACGCCTCATATAGCGATGGGCACTGGCGGATATCCCAGAGCGCCTGCCCATGATGCAACGGTACAATGCCGGTGTTCTCTGGCGCGTTGCTGTACCATGTATTCGGATCGTCGAGGTCGAAGTTACCCCACGCGCATATGGCATCGATGGCAGGCTCGATCAGGGATCGTGGAACAACATCGGGGATGACCGTAAAACCGTCTCTCAGGATATCCTGCGAGCGAATACGGTGAACCATCGCCTAGACCAAGGGCACGTAATCGTAGTCGCCGATACCCTGGAGCACCAGAAAGGTCGTTGTTGTCTCTAGCGCGTTGGCCGTCATGTGCGGGCGCTTCGGCACGACAGTGAAGGTTTCGCCCGGCGCCAGATCAACCGATTCCTTCGGGTTCTGCAGATAAATCCGCAACCGGCCCTCCAGCACATAGAACGTATCGGCGATGTGGTTGTGGTAATGCCAAGGCACCCGCTGCGTCGCGGAGATATCGTATTCGGCGATACGAAACCCCGGGCGTTCGGCGTGCACGTCATAGCGATCGACTTCGAAAAGATGACTGGCGTCCTTCAGGGCTTCCATCATGACCTCCTGTCGCGCGGCGCCGGCTCAAGACATCATAGAGCGATGCGTGGGCCGTCGGATAGTTTTCCCTCACCCCCGCCGTGCCTCCGGAGTCCTTGGTTGCACTGCGACGCCCAATCTTCCAGATTGCACGCATGGCTCAGACGAAACGCTACGACTACATCATCGTCGGCGCAGGCTCCGCCGGTTGCGTGCTGGCCAACCGGTTGAGCGAGGACGCCGGCGCCAGCGTGCTGCTGGTCGAAGCTGGCGGCAGCGACAAGAACCTGCTGATCCAGATGCCGGCCGCCGCCGCCATGGCCGCACGCGATACACGGTTTGGTTGGGACTACGTTGGCGAGCCGGAGCCGCACCTGAATGGACGCGGCATTCTTGAAGCGCGCGGTCGCGTGCTGGGCGGTTCGTCGTCGATCAACGGCATGGTCGCCAACCGGGGCAACCCCCGCGACTACGATGGCTGGGCCGCCGGCGGCCTGAATGCGTGGTCCTATGCCCACTGCCTGCCCTACTTCAAGAAGATGGAGACCTTCGATCGTGGCGCCGACGACTGGCGCGGCGGCGACGGTCCCCAACACATCGAGTCCTGTCCGGCCCAACACCCGCTGGACCAGGCGTTTCTCGCCGCCGGACGCGAGGCCGGCTACGCCTATACCGAGGATCAGAACGGCGAACACCACGAAGGGTTCCACGTCGCCCAGAGCTTCACGCGCAACGGCAAGCGCTGGAGCACCGCCGACGGTTACCTGCGCCCGGCCTTGCAGCGCGCCAACCTGACGCTGCTGTCCCAGGCGCTCGCCCACCGCGTCGTCTTCGACGGCAAACGCGCCGTCGGTGTCGACGTCGAGCGTGGTGGCAACGTCGAACGCTATGATGCCGAACGCGAGGTCATCCTGGCCGGTGGCGCCATCAACTCGCCCCAGCTTCTTCTGCTGTCGGGCGTCGGCGATCCCGCCCATCTGTCCGAGCACGGCATCGCCGTCAACGCCGCGGTGCCAGCGGTCGGCCGCCATCTGGAAGACCACCTGAT